>DATFVD010000399.1:0-3884 GCA_035260505.1 Terriglobales bacterium | reverse complement strand
CGTTCCGACAACCACTGGCCCATCAGACGTGCGACGATGTCGTTTCCGCCTCCTGCAGGCGCGCCGACGATCAAACGCACCGGCCGCGTCGGATAGGCCTGCGCCCAAGCAAAGCACGACACGGCTGGCAGGGCGGCAGCGCCCGCGGCCAGATGCAGAAATCGACGGCGGGGAAGTTTCACGGCGTTCCCTCTCCGGTCTTTGCAATGTCGCGCGCGCGCAATCGACCGCGGGCACGCGATGCGAACAGACGGCGAAATGAACGTCTGAGTGAGATGCCTGCCGACAGCATCGCCGCTGCCACTACAAAAAATAGGACCTCGGCACGTCCCGCTGGCAGCTCTGCGGTAAGGCTACATCACTTTCGCAAGCACACGGAAGGGGACCATGGCAGGTCTTGGCACGAATGCGACATAGCAAGATCGCGGAACTTCCGCTTTCGGGGGAAGAGCGGCCATGCAGCGGACATCACCGGAATGACCGGAGTCTAACCCGAACCCGACATGCGAAGCACAGAAGAGCTGTGCAGCTCTCGTCTCCTCACCAAGTTCAACGTCCTATGCCACCGTAACCGATGTGATATCTTCAGGCCGCGTCTTCGTACTTTTCCTTGATGACTTTTCTAACCGTTGAAAAAGGGAGGGCGCCAAACATGAAATCGAAAACACGAAACCGGTGGTCCCTTATTGGTTCGATGCTGGGACTTGCTCTGCTGGCCGCAGTAGGCCGATGGGCGTGGGCGGAAGGCCCGCAGACTCGGGGGCCGGAGCGGATCGAGCATATTGTGATTATCTATCTGGAGAATCGTAGTTTCGATAACCTGTATGGCCATTTCCCCGGGGCCAACGGACTGCATGACGCCAGCAAGACGGGGACGCAGACCGATTCCCAAGGTCAGGTTTACGCCACGCTTCCGCCGGTAATGAGTGATCGCACGAAGCCTCCTGAGCCTGACAAGCGCTTTCCCGCGAATCTTCCCAATGCGCCGTTTCTTATAGACCGGTACGCGCCAAACGACGAGAAGTATGCGGATGATCTGGTGCGCAGCTACTATAAGCAGCAACAACAAATCCATGCCGGAAAGATGGACCGCTTTGTCGCCGTTTCCGGCTCGGCCCTAGCCATGGGCTACCACGACATCAGTCGGACGGCCCTGTACCGCTATGCCGAACGCTACACGCTGGCCGACAACTTTTTCCACGGGGCGTTCGGAGGCTCATTGCTGAATCACTTTTGGCTGATCTGCGCTTGCACACCTCGCTTTGAAAACGCGCCGCCGGCTATCCGAGCGGTATTGGATGAGAAAGGTAACCTGATCAAGGACGGCGCGGTCACCCCGGACGGCAGGGTCGTATTCACCGTTTTCACGGTGAACACGCCCCATCCTTCTACCGTGAAAGATGCCAGTCTGCTGATGCCCCCTGAGATCATGCCGACCATCGGGGACCGACTCTCGGAAAAGGGCATCTCCTGGGGCTGGTTCTCCGGTGGCTGGAACGATGCCCTGGCGGGCAATGCCGACCCGTTGTTCCAGTTCAATCACCAACCCTTTGCTTATTTCAAGCGGTACGAGGACGGCACCGAGGCCAAGCGGGAACATTTGAAGGACGAGGCCGACCTAATCAAAGCAATCGAGAGCAATAGCCTGCCGGCTGTGGCGTTCTACAAGCCCATTGGGTCCAAGAACCAACATCCCGGCTACACCGATATCGAGTCGGGCGACCAGCACGTCGGCGAGATTATTTCCAAGATTGAACGAAGCCCCTTATGGTCTAGCACGGTAATCATCGTGACCTATGATGAAAATGGCGGCTTCTGGGATCACGTGCCGCCTCCCGTCGTAGATCGATGGGGACCTGGGCTGCGCGTGCCGACCCTGATCATTTCTCCATTCGCCCGGCGCGGGTTCGTGAATCACACCTTCTACGATACCACCTCGATCTTGAAGATGATCGAGACACGTTACGGCTTGGCCCCGCTAGGAGAGCGCGACGCCCACGCCAACGACCTGCTTCACAGCCTCGACCTGTACGGCCCTGCCCATTGATCGCCAGCTTTCGGCTAGCGCCTTGAGTATCCCCGGATTGATCGTGCTGCCGATCGGAATCGGTCAGTCGGATGTCTCCTATTGTGGCACGAAGCGGACCTTTCAGTCGCGTTGAAAACATGTCCGCTTAGGGGCGAAGCGGACGTGCACTGTGCTGTGGATTCGACCGCGTCGGCCGGACAACCAACAGTGACATTTTTGCTTCGATAGACACGCCTCTTTCCCGACCATAAAATCGGCACGAAGTCGGCTTGACGGAGCCTGGCATGAGTTTGAAGACCATTCTTGGCGCCAAGCGCGACAACATCATCTGCATCCAACCGACAGCCGATCTGGCGGCGGCGGCGAAGTTGCTCTCCACGCATCGCATCGGTGCGCTGGTGGTCCTCGACGCCGGCGGGCGTCTCGTCGGCATTCTGTCGGAGCGCGACATTGTGCGCACGATGGCGGATGTCGGAGGTGCTGCTCTGCAGCTGCCGGTTGCGCAGGTGATGACGCGTGACGTCTCCACCAGCGACGTGAACGATTCGCTCAACACCGTTATGGATCGCATGACGAAAGGCAAATTCCGCCATATGCCGGTGCTCGATAGAGACCGCCTCGTCGGCTTGGTATCGATCGGCGACGCGGTAAAGTGGCAGATAGAGACGATACGCGAACATCTCCATCAATTAGAACTGACTATGACTGAGTTGACTCTGATGAAACTCTAGCCTGACCCATCCATCAGTCAGCGCGATTTCTCATCGAAGCGATGCCGCCATCGCTCCCTGTCAACGCTGACGAGGTGTCGAATAGCGTCTCGCATTCGCTGCACTCCGACTCGGACATCGGCCGCCCTCGCCAATGGCTAACGGGTTGGACCGTCGCTCCGATACCCGCTTCGCACCCCTTGCCCATACATGACGCGAAGCGCGACTGCCGTACGCATAAGCGATCGTCAATGTGCCACCGCTCCTTGATATCCGCCAACAGCGTCAGATATCGAAGGCGCGAGAAATTGCGATTGGGTCGGACTTTTTGGCAATACGTAGAAATTTCGACGTAGACTCGATCTTCGCGTGCCCCAAGAGCATCCGGACCGTCTCCAAATCGCCGGTGCCATTCAAGATGTGGAGAGCCTTCGTCCGTCGTAAAGATTCCTTGCCGTACTTCTTGGGATCGAGCCCCGCCTCGGCAACCCAGAATTTCAGCAGACGGTTCATTTGCCGGACCGTCATCGGACGAGGAAGCGCGGCGCCACGGCCAGAGAAAATATAACCTGTGCGCTTTTTGCCAGACACGGCAATCCATTTACCAAGTGCCTTCGCTGTCGCCTCGGACAAGGCGCATCGGACCGGTGGCTTTCTCCTGGCGCGCGCGACGTTAATAATTGAACGAATCGTACCATTGGGAAGCTGCACGTCTTTAACAGTCAGATTGAGTAGTTCCGGCCCCTGCAGCATGGTGTCGATCGCAACCGAGAAGAGAGCCAGATCTCTGAGCCCAGGGACCCCACGGCCCGCAAGGACTTGTCGAATTCGCTTCACTTGCGCTGGCGTGAACGCGTCCCGTTGCCCAATCTCAAGGCCTTTGTTCCAGGCCCGCCGTTTGGCCGCCCGTTTTTTCTTGAGCGCCATCGCTTTTCGCTCCGTTGGTTATGCCGATCGCGCGAGACATAGAGGCAGCCTAATGTGAACCATCGTGCGCATCTTTTGACAAGTTTGGCAGCAGCATGGAGCGCATGCGCGTTTTGATCGGTTGACGTCCGAGGTGACCGCCAAGTCCCTCGCCTCAACCTGCCGTCCACACTGATTGCCCGCCGCCGACGAGGTCATTGAATGAGACTTGGCTGACG
>DATFVD010000398.1:0-4910 GCA_035260505.1 Terriglobales bacterium | reverse complement strand
CAGGATGTAACTGCGACGATAACGGGTACCGTCATGGACGCGAGCGGTGGAGCCGTTGTAGGAGCGACTGTTACAGCCAAGTCCGTGGAACGCGGCACCATCTTTAAGGCCGAGTCCAACGAAGCGGGAATTTACCGAATCTCACAGCTCCCGGTCGGCAACTACGACCTCCGCGTGGAGAGACAGGGGTTTCAGACTTCCCTGTATCCCGCTTTCACCCTGGTGCTGAACCAGATTGCGCGTATCGATGTGCAACTGAAGGTCGGCCAGGTAACCGAGACAGTTGAAGTGACGGGCGCGGCCCCGATACTGAAGACGGAGGCGACTTTAGTCGACACCATTATTGATTCGAAGACTAATGACGCGCTTCCTCTTGCCACTCGAAATTACGTGGAGCTGACGCTGCTCTCGCCCGGCGCTGTCCATCCCGATCCCAGCAGTTTCAATAACGGGGACAACGTGGCCAGCGGAGCGCGGCCGTTCATTAACGGCAATCGCGAACAGGCGAACAACTTCCTCCTGGATGGAATGGACAATAACCAAGTGTCGGACAACCTTCTTGGCTACACTCCGTCACCGGACGCGATTGAGGAATTCAATATGATAAGCAACAACGCCCCTGCGGAATTTGGGAATTTCATGGGCGGCATCGTCAGTGCGACCCTCAAGTCCGGAACCAACGCTTTTCACGGCGATATCTGGGAGTTTTTCCGGAATGACAAACTGAACGCCAACCAGTGGGAAAACAAGATCAATCCAAGTTCGCCAGCGATTGGTCGCGCACCTCTGCGCTGGAACATGTTTGGGGGAACGCTTGGCGGACCAGTGCTGAAGAACAAGCTCTTCTTCTTCGTTGACTATCAAGGGCAACGATTCGACCATCCGCCCGCAGGCAGCTTTATATCGGTGTTCACACCTGCTGAGCAGCAAGGTAATTTTGGGGCGCTCTTGACCGCCGCTACACCGATCCAGCTGTACAACCCGTGTCAAGGAACGACCGGGCAGAATGGCACTGCCTGCGTAGCCGCTACAACCCGACAGCCGTTCCCTGGTAACGTGATTCCGGCCAGCATGATCAGCCCAGTGGCGTCAGCCCTATTCGCGTCTTCGCTCTACCCGAAGACCATCAACAACAACTTGACGAATAACGCCATTCAGTCGGTATCGACTGCCTTCAACAGCGATCAGGGGGATGTTAAGGTTGATTATCGAGTTTCTAACAAAGATCTGATTTCGGGCCGCTTCACCCGAGCCTTTCAGATCGATCCTTCGAGCAATTCGCAACTCCTCTTCGGGAATGGGCAAGCTACGGCACCGATCTGGAGCACCGTGGGCGATTGGACTCGGTCCATTTCTAATAACCTCGTCAACGATGCACGCTTTGGCTGGAACCATGTGGTCCTCAACACGGGGAGTACCTGGGACCCTAAAGTCGGGAGCTTTGGGCAAACGATCGGAATCCCGAATTCGAATCCGTCTGGACTCATCGGTCTTTTGGGCCTTGATTTTGGTGGAGGAACGCCGACCCAACCAGGCAACGGCACACTTAATAATATCGGGAACAGCATGGTCACGCAGAGCTTTAACAGCAAGGTGTACCAGGGCGATGATTCAATCACCTGGACGCATGGCCGCCACACGCTCAAATTCGGCGGAGAGTACATGTGGGACGGTATCACCGTATTCTATTCCGGGAACAGCGGTGAATTGGGTGGAATGGTTTTCGGTCCCAACTTCACCGCGTCGGCTCCCACGAACCCAGGGAAGAACACCGGTGAAGGAATGGCGGACTTCTTTCTCGGCTTACCCACTGCATTTGGGCGCGGCCTCAGTAGCGGCGGCTGGGAACAGACGTCAAGTGTTTTTTCTGGATACGGGCAGGATACTTGGCGGGTATCGGACCGCCTGACGCTCACTCTTGGCTTACGTTATGAAGCGCATACGCCCTGGGTTGAGACGAAGAATCAGCAAGACAACTACAACGTTCAGACCGGGCAGATTGAGTTCGCCGGGCAGAATGGCAACAGCGCTGCCCTATACAACGGAGTTTACGGCGGCAAGGCGTTCCAGCCGCGTCTTGGATTTGCCTGGACGCCGTCGCGGCTCAGCGGCCACACGGTTTTTCGCGGCGCTTTCACCGTCTCGGATTATCTGGAAGGAACAGGAACAAACCTGCGCCTGCCGATCAATCCACCATTTGACGGCGGCGCCACCACGGGTGGCGAATTCCAGACGCAATATCTCCTCCAGCCCTTACCTACCACCACGGCATCGCAGGGCATCATTGCACCGCCACCTGCAGGCCTCTCCTGTCCGAATTTTTCTTGCTTCCAAGGAACCATTTTCCGTCTCTGGGACAAGAACGTGCAACCCGCCATCGACGATCAGTGGAACTTGACGGTCCAACACCAATTGAACCCGACCACAACCGTCCAGGTAGGATATGTGGGGCAGTGGGCCTATCATCTCATGGTGCCCTTCAGCTACGGCCAGCTCGTGGCGGAGCCTAGCACTTCTTGTGGTAAGCCCCCGTGCACAGCACCTAGCCCGTTTTTCGCAGCCAACCCCGCTTTGGGGACCATAATCGGTGACGCGAACGTTTCCGGCACGCAGTCGAATGGCACAATGAGGTATAACGCGCTGCAGGCCGTATTCCAGAAAACGCAAAGTCGCGGGTTGCAGTATCAGGTGGCCTACACCTTTGCCAAGTGCATGTCCGACAGTACCGGTTATTACGGCACTTGGTCCGGTGCGAGAGCATCCTCGACCGCTTCCCCATACTGGCAAAATAGTTACGATGCCAAGGCGGAATGGGCGCCCTGTTATTACGATGAAACTCAGAATCTGACCGCCTACGCCGTGTATGAATTGCCGTTTGGCAAGGGCAAGCAATTCGGCAGTAACATGAACAAGGCTGCCGAGGCTGTCGTCGGCGGTTGGACCGTCAGCCCGATCGTCACCCTTCACACGGGCTTCCCCTTGGCGCTCTATACGAACGCCACTGATCCCACGGGAACGGGTTCGCGTGGCTTGCGTCCCAATTGCAACGGAACCAATACCGTATTTGGCCGGCGCAACGCTACAGCAGCTCAAGGTGGCGGCTTCGCCTGGTTTGACCCCAGCAACTATTCCGACCCTACAACCACTTTCGGTACCTGCGCACCGCAACTCGGTGGATTGCGCGGGCCCGGATACTACAACTGGGATCTCAGCTTGCAGAAGAACATTCAACTAACAGAACGATTCAGGCTGCAGTTCCGCTCTGATTTCCTGAATGCGTTTAACCGCGTCAACCTTGCGGTGCCCAATACGACTGTGGTTACTTCTACTACCGGAGTAATTCAGGCTTCGCAACCTGCGAGAAACATCCAGTTTGCCCTGAAGCTCTACTACTGAGGACGGAGTACGTATAATGGGACAGGCGACCACAAACGCCTGTCCCATTTTGATTTTATGAAGCGGATTCAAGACCTAATTTCATTCACTCTCTTTGTGCTGATCGCAATCGGCCCGGCCGTGGCCCAAGTTCCGCAGAAGGCACCTGCAGTCGATCCGCTGGCAGCCACGAAGCAAAGTCTTTTACTCGCCGAGCACGGGAAATGCAAGGAAGCTCTGCAACTTTTGAAAAAGAGTACCCCGCGGCTCGCAGATAAAGAGCTCAAGCTCAAAGCGGGTGTCGCCACAGTACGTTGCGCGCTCAACCTCGAACAAACCGATACGGCTGTCGAAGCTATTCAGATGCTCAATCGGGAATTCCCGCACGATCCGGAAGTTCTTTACATTACGACGCACGCTTACTCGGACCTTTCGACTCGAACTTCGGTGGAGTTGGCAACAACGGCGCCAGACTCTCCCCAAGCCCACGAGATGAATGCCGAGGCTCTCGAGCTGCAGGGGAAGTGGGACGACGCTGAGAAGGAATACCTGTTCATTCTGGACAAATACCCAAGCTTGCCGGGAATTCATTTCCGTTTGGGCCGTCTGCTGCTTTCAAGGCCAAATCCGCCGGCAGATGCAGGTGAGAAGGCCAAGGAGCAGTTCAGGAAAGAACTGGAAATCGACCCGCACAATGCCGGAGCAGAATATGTTTTGGGCGAACTAGCGCGGGAGGAAAGCCAGTGGAACGAGGCAATTGAACATTTTACGAAGGTGACCAAGCTCGACGCCGGATTGACCGAGGCTTTCCTGAATCTAGGCATGTCGTTCGTCGCAGAAGGGAAGCCTGTCGACGCGATACCGCCGCTCGAGACGTACGTGAAGCTACAGCCCGCGAATCCCGCGGGGCATTATCAGTTGGCGATGGCGTACAGCCGAGCAGGCCGTAAGGAAGATGCTAAGCGGGAAGCTGCACAACAGCGCGAGACCGCCGAGAAAATCGAGAGTCAAAAGGCAGCGAATGCCCCCAAGCCCACTGGCTCAGCAGAACGCCCGGAGCCGCCGAAGTAATGGGGCAGCAATCCGCGAAAATGCAGCGCGCAGAGACCCTGAAGCCAATCGAGATAAGGCAGGTACCTCAGCGTGGCGACACTCGATTTGCACCCAAGCTTAGAGGCAGATCAACCTTGCTCGTGCTAATTTTTGCGGTTCCAGGATTCGTGATGACCGCGACTCTTGCAGGACCTCGTTCACGAGGGAATCTTGACGGGCAAGCGATTCCACCCACTTTCACACAGTTCACGAACGTCACGGCAAGAGCCGGAATTAAGTTCGTACATTTCCGGGGCAACGAGGGCATTCCGATCAACCGCGAAATATTTGGTCCTGGCGTGTGCGTAGCGGACTTCAATGGTGACGGATACCCGGACATTTATTTCGTGAACGGCCGTGATCTTTATAATCGCGGTATCGCTGCGCGGAACGCTCTTTACCAAAATAATGGCGACGGCACGTTTCAAGACGTCACGCAAACC
>DATFVD010000397.1:0-10800 GCA_035260505.1 Terriglobales bacterium | reverse complement strand
GCCGGCGGGACGCCGGCGCTACAGAGGATAAGAGGAAATGGCGAAAGAAAAGTTTGAGCGGACAAAGCCGCACTGCAACGTAGGGACGATTGGTCACATTGACCATGGCAAGACGACGTTGACGGCGGCGATCACGAAGGTGTTGCAGAAGCACAACCCGAAGATTGTGTTTCGGTCGTTTGATTCGATCGACAACGCTCCGGAAGAGAAGGCGCGCGGGATCACGATTGCCACGGCGCACGTCGAGTACGAGACAGCGAACCGCCACTATGCGCACGTGGATTGCCCGGGGCACGCGGATTACATCAAGAACATGATCACGGGCGCGGCGCAGATGGATGGCGCGATCTTAGTCGTTGCGGCGACGGATGGTCCGATGCCGCAGACGCGCGAGCACGTGCTCTTGGCGCGCCAGGTGGGCGTGCCTTACATTGTGGTCGCGCTGAATAAGTGCGATGCGGTGGACGATCCGGAGTTGCTGGATCTGGTGGAGCTGGAAGTACGCGAACTGCTGAAGGCGTATCAGTATCCTGGCGATGACGTGCCGGTGATCCGTCTGTCGGCGCTGGGCGCGTTGAATGGCGAAGAGAAGTGGGAGAAGCAGGTCGACGCGTTGATGGAGGCGGTGGACAAGAGTGTTCCGCAGCCGGTGCGGGAGTTGGATAAGCCGTTCCTGATGCCGATCGAAGACATATTTTCGATTCAGGGGCGGGGCACGGTGGTTACGGGCCGGATTGAGCGCGGGAAGGTGAAAGTGGGCGAGGAGTCGGAGATTGTCGGGTTCCGCGAGACGCGCAAGACGGTGGTGACGGGCGTGGAAATGTTCAAGAAGCAACTGGACGAAGGCATGGCGGGCGATAACGCCGGCTTGCTGCTGCGTGGCATCGCGAAGGAAGACGTGGAGCGCGGGATGGTGCTGGCAAAAGGTGGATCGATCACGCCGCACACGAAGTTCAAAGCTGAGGTTTACATCCTGACGAAAGAAGAAGGCGGGAGGCATACGCCGTTCTTCAAGGGCTATCGTCCACAGTTTTATTTGCGAACGACGGACGTGACAGGGATTGCGGAGTTGCCGGCGGGCACGGAGATGGTGATGCCGGGAGACAACGTGAGCCTGGTGATCGAGTTGATCACGCCGGTGGCGATGGAAAAGGGCTTGCGGTTCGCGATCCGCGAAGGCGGGCATACGGTGGGCGCGGGCACGATCGCGGAGATTGTGACGTAGAGCGCATATTGCGGTAGTTGAGGTCCCTCGCTGTGCTCGGGATTTCGGCGCGCGGCTCGGACGCCGCGCAAACGCCTCAACTTGCCGCCAGATCTTTCCTTCCGGATTAGCCGGGAGGGGTGGAAGAGAGAAAAACAGTGACTGGAAAAGAAAGAATTCGCATTCGGTTGAAAGCCTACGACTACCGCATTCTGGATCAGTCGACGGGCGAGATCGTGGAGACGGCCAAACGCACTGGCGCGCAGATCGCGGGACCGATTCCTTTGCCCACGATGAAGAACAAGTACTGCGTGCTGCGGTCGCCGCACGTGGATAAAAAGTCGCGGGAGCAGTTTGAAATCCGCACCCACAAGCGGCTGCTGGATATTCTGGAGCCGACGCAGCAGACCGTCGATGCGCTGATGAAGCTCGACCTGCCGGCGGGCGTGGATGTAGAGATTAAGGCGTTCGGCAAAGAGCATAAATAGCTGTCAGCCGTCAGCTCTCAGCCGTCAGTAAAGGCGGCGATGGTTGACCGGAACGGTTGAACAGCCTCAGCCAATAGCCGTCGTTAAGTGGTCGACGAGCCACGCTGGGAACGGAGAAGGAAATGGCAAGAGTTACCGGAATTCTGGGCAAGAAGGTCGGCATGACGCAGCTCTTCGATTCGAAGGGCGATGTGCGGCCGGCGACGGTGTTGCAGGCGGGCCCGTGCGTGATTACGCAGCATAAGACCAGCACCAAAGACGGTTACGAGTCGGCGCAGATCGGCCTCGTCGAATTTGTGAAGGAAAAGAATCTGACCAAGCCGATGCGGGGGCACTTTGCCAAGCACAACCTGCCGCCGGTGAAGTTTCTGCGCGAAGTCAACGTGGAAGTCGACGCTCCCGGCGAGACGACCGAGGGCGTGATAAAAGTTGGCGACCGGGTGCTGGTGGATATTTTCGAAGGCGAACGGTTTGTGGACATCATCGGAGTGAGCAAGGGGCGCGGGTTTCAGGGTGTAGTGAAGCGGCATCACTTTGCGGGTGGTCCGAAGTCGCACGGTTCGATGTTTCAGATTACGGGTTCGATCGGTTCGTCGGCGTTTCCATCGCGCGTGTTCAAGGGCATGCGGATGTCGGGCCACATGGGCGATGTCCGGATAACGATGCGCAACCTGCGGATCCTGGGTGTGGATAAAGAAGAGAATCTGCTGGTGGTTGAGGGCAGCGTTCCGGGATCGAACGGCGGATACATCATGATCAATAAAGCGAAGAAGCCGCCGCGAGAGCGCCGTGGATTCGCGGGTTCGGCGACGGTGGATCCGTTGAAGGCAGCGAAGCGAGCGGCGAAAAAGGGATAGCTGAGATCGGGTAGGTCATGGTCAAAGGCAGCGGACAAGAGTGTCTGCTCCACATGGGAAAGAATATGGCAACTATAGATATTTACAATCTGAACGGAGCCAAGGCCGGGTCGATGGAACTGGCCGATGAGGTTTTCGGCGCGGTCAACGAAGACCTGCTCTGGGAGGCCATTACGCACTATCGCGCCTCCGCGCGTGCGGGCACGCATGCGACGAAGAACCGCTGGCGGGTCTCCGGTTCGGGCAAGAAACTGTGGAAGCAGAAGGGTACGGGGCGGGCGCGTATCGGCTCGATTCGTTCGCCACTGTGGCGCCATGGTGGTACGGTGCATGGACCGCAACCGCGATCCTATGACTACGCTTTTCCGAAGAAGAAGCTGCTGGGCGCGCTGCGTTCGGCCCTCGCGTCGAAGTTTGCCGATGGCAAGTTGATGGTGGTGAAGTCGTTTGAGGTTAAAGAGCCGAAGACGAAACTGTTTCGCGAATCGCTCGACAAGCTGAAAATTGAAGGGACGACACTGCTGGTCGATATTTCGACCGCGGCGAACAAGAATCTGGAGTTGAGCTCGCGCAACATCGACGGCCTCGAACTGGTGAAGGCGAACGAAGTGCATCCCTATCATCTGATGCGCTATACCCATGTGGTATTTGCGCAGCCGGCGCTCGAGAAGTTGCAGGATTCGCTGAGGAAGTCGGCGACGCGACGTTCGCACGAAGCGGAGCCGGCGGAAGAGAAAGAAAAAAAGAAACCGGCGCGGCGCCTGCGCAAGACTAAAGCGGAGGTGGCCTGATGAAATCCGCGTATCAGATTATCCGGAAGCCGGTGATCACCGAAAAAGGTCTGGGCATTAAAGAGACCCAGAACACGCTGGTATTCCAGGTGGCGCCGAAAGCGACGAAGACCGAGATCAAGGAAGCGGTGCAGACGATCTTCAAAGTAAAGGTTGCTTCGGTGCGCACGGCGAATTATCCCGGGAAAGAACGGCGGCGGGGCAAGTTCACGGGCTACCGTCCGGACTGGAAGAAGGCGTACGTGCGGTTGAAAAGCGGCGAGAAGATGCCGGAGTACGCACAGAACTTGTAGTGCAGCGGTCAGCCATCAGCCGTCAGCCATCAGTAAAACCGGGCCGACGGACAGAAGGGTTACCTGATGGCTGAAGGCTGAAGGCTGAGAGCTAATATGGCGATTAAAACTTACAGACCGACAACGCAGACGCTGCGCTATCGCACGACGCTCGTGACGGACGACATCACGTCGAAGAAGCCGCACAAGCCGCTGGTTGAGGGCAAGTTGCGGACGGGCGGGCGGCGCAATTCCGGCGACACGACCATGCGGTTCCGGGGCGGCGGCAACAAGCGCAAACTGCGCACCATTGACTTCAAGCGCGACAAGCACGGGATTCCGGCGACAGTGGTGACGATCGAATACGATCCGGGGCGCTCGGCTCGAATTGCCCTGCTGAGCTACGCCGATGGCGAGAAGCGTTACATCGTGCAGCCCGACGGACTCAAGGTTGGGCAGAAGATTGTAAGCGGACCCGAGGCAGACATTCTGGTTGGGAACGCGTTGCCGCTGCGGAATATTCCGCCGGGCACGACGATTCACAATGTGGAATTGCGCCCGGGCAAGGGCGCGCAGATGGTGCGCTCGGCGGGCGGTTCGGCGCAACTGGTCGCAAAAGAAGGCGACTATGGCCTGGTGAAGTTGCCTTCGGGCGAAACCCGCAAGGTGCTGCTCGATTGTTTAGCGACGATAGGGCAGGTGGGGAACACGGACCACGAAAACGTGACCTGGGGCAAGGCGGGACGTACGCGCTGGGTGGGAAAGCGTCCGCATAACCGTGGAGTTTCGATGAACCCGGTGGACCATCCGCACGGCGGCGGCGAAGGCAAGACCTCCGGCGGACGTCATCCGGTGACGCCGTGGGGCCAGCCGACGCGGGGATACAAGACGCGGAACAATAAGCGGACCGATACGTTTATCGTGAACAGACGAAAGAAGGGTTAAGAGCAGGTTTCAAAGGTTCAGAGTTTCAAGGAAAAATCTGAAGCCTCAGTTTGGTTGCTGAGAGCTGAGAACTGAGAACTGATTTTATGGCTCGTTCGACTAAAAAAGGACCGTTCGTAGATGCGCACCTGGCGACGAAAGTGGGAGCCATGAATGCGCGCAACGAGAAGAAAGTGCTGCGGACGTGGTCGCGGCGCTCGACGATTATCCCGGAGATGGTGGGACATACGATTGCCGTGCACAACGGGAGGAAATTCATTCCGGTATATGTGACCGAAAACATGGTCGGGCACAAGCTGGGCGAATTCAGCTTTACCCGTCAGTTCAAGGGGCACTCGATGAAAGCGGCGACCGAAACAGCGGCGAAGCCTGCGGGCGTGCCCGGCGGACCTGGAGCCATAACTCCGGCGGCGCCAAAGGCATAAGGGACGAGGAGACGGGACGATGGAATTTCGAGCTACAGCCCGGTACATGCGCGTCTCGCCGCAAAAGGCGCGGCTGGTGCTGAACCTGATCAAGGGACGGCGCGTGGAAGAAGCGCGGAATACGCTGGCCTTTACCAAGAAGCGGGTAGCGGCGACGGTTGGCAAACTGTTGCAGTCGGCGATCGACAATGCGAACTTTCTGAGCACCGAAAAGGGCCTGGATGTCGATCTCGATAGCTTGTATGTGAAGGATGCGGTGGCGAACGATGGTCCGCGCATGAAACGGATTCGTCCGGCGCCGATGGGGCGAGCGTATCACTATGTGCGGCGCATTTCGCATCTTGAAATTGTTCTGGCGGAGAAGAACCGGAATGGCGTTCCGGTAGGGACGTCGTCGGTGACGGGCGAGAAAGCGGCGAAGGCTGCTCCTCACACGAAGCCGAAAGCGAAGGCTAAGGCGCCGGCAAAGAAGAAGGCGGTCGGGAAGAAAGCGTCGGCGAAGAAGTAGACAGTCGCTGGTCGTTCGGACGGCTTAGTTTGCCAACGACGAACGACTAGCGACCAGCGACAGAAGGAAAGTTTAGGAGCACACATGGGACAGAAGGTTCATCCATACGGATTCCGCCTCGGCTACACCAAGCCGTGGAAATCGCGCTGGTTTGTCGAGAAGGACTACGACAAGCTGCTGCTCGAAGACTATAAGCTCAAGACCGAACTGAAGGACAAGCTCAAGTCGGCAGGGGTGAGTTCGGTCGAGATCGAGCGTCCAGGAAATAAGCTGCGGATCATTATTAAGACGGCGCGTCCGGGAATCATCATCGGGCGCAAGGGCGCGGAAATCGACAAGCTGAAGCAGGATCTGCAGAAGAAGACCACGCGCGAAGTGCATGTCGATATCCAGGAAGTGCACAAGCCGGAACTGGATGCGCAGCTGGTATCGGAATCGATTGCGCTGCAACTGGAAAAGCGCGTGGGCTTCCGGCGGGCGATGCGCAAGTCGGTGGATTCGGCGCTGCGCTTCGGTTGCAAGGGTATCAAGGTGCGGGTGAGCGGGCGGCTGAATGGCAATGAAATCGCGCGTTCGGAGTGGTATCTGCAGGGCCGGTTGCCGCTGCACACGCTCCGCGCCGATATCGACTACGGCTTTACCGAGGCGCGCACGACGTACGGAGTGATTGGCGTAAAGTGCTGGGTTTATAAAGGTGAGATTCTGCCGGCGAAAAAGCGTGAAGCGACGCCGCAGCGCGAAGTCAGCACGACCGGAGCGTTCTAGAGTAGGGCGATTGCAGAGGTCAGTGGTCAGATTGCAGAGGTTGAAAGCATCTGACGGGAAGATTTTCCTGAGAACTGACAGCTGAGAACTGAGAACTGATTTATGTTGATGCCGAAAAAAGTTAAGTACCGCAAGCAGCAGCGCGGGCGCATGACGGGGAAGGCCTGGCGCGGGAGCACGCTGGCTTTCGGTGAGTTTGGGCTGAAGGTGCTCGAGCCGGGATGGATCACCGACCGGCAAATCGAAGCCAGCCGGGTCGCGATGACCCGTTTTGTGAAACGCGGCGGCAAGATCTGGATCCGCCTGTTTCCGGATAAGCCGGTAACGAAGAAGCCCGCCGAAACCCGTATGGGCAAAGGCAAAGGGGCGCCGGATCACTGGGTTGCGGTGGTGCGGCCGGGAAAAATTCTGTTTGAGATGGAAGGCGTTTCGATCACGGAGGCGAAAGAGGCGATGCGCCTCGCGTCGCACAAACTTCCGCTGCGGACGACGTTTGTGAAACGGGACGTGCTGTAGGAGTTAGGAGTAGGGATTGGAAGTAAGAAATAATTTTGCGGGCCAGAGGTTCTTACTGAGAACTGACAGCTGAGAACTGGGAACTGACTTTATGAAGGCAGAAAAGATACGCAACTTAACTGACATCGAGCTCAAGCACCAGGAGCGGGACTTGGCCGACCAGCTCTTCAAGTTGAAGTTCCAGATGAACATGGGACAGACGGAGAGCCTGAAAAAGATTCGCGGGCTGCGCCGGGATATTGCGCGTGTACAGACCGTCCTGCGCGAGCAGGAACTTGGCGGCCCTAAGACGGAGAAAAAATAATGGCGGAAACTACAGGCCAACCGGAAAGACAGAAGCACCATAAGGAACTGATCGGCACGGTCGTCTCGAACAAGATGCAGAAGACGATCGTGGTCGAAGTGACGCGGAAGAAAGCGCATCCGATGTACAAGCGGGTCATCGCGATCCGGAAGAAGTTTTACGCGCACGACGAGAAGAACGAAGCGCATTCTGGCGATGTGGTGCGGATTGAAGAATCGCGGCCGTTGTCGAAACTGAAGCGCTGGACGCTGAAGGAAATCGTTCGGAAGACGGCTCTGGTGCCCGAAGTTGACGTTGACGCGGGTACGGGCGTGGGGCGCTAGTTACTAAGTTAGACGCTTGCTAAGAAAGCCCGCCGGGAATTAAGAGGCGGAGAAGGAGACGAACATGGCCGTAATGATGAGATCCATGCTCGAGGTTGCCGATAATTCCGGCGCGCGCAAGCTGCAGATGATCCTGCCGCTTGGCGGCTCGACCGGTCTGCGCGCTGGGCTTGGCGACGTGATCACAGCAAGCGTGAAGGAAGCTTCGCCGGACGGTCAGGTGCAGAAGGGCAAAGTGGTGAAAGCGGTGATCGTGCGGACGCGGAAAGAGCATCGGCGACGCGACGGGACTTACATCCGCTTCGATCAGAATGCGGCCGTGCTGATCAATGAAACCGGAGAACCGGTCGGCACGCGCGTATTTGGTCCGGTGGCGCGTGAACTGCGCGAGAGGAAATTTTTAAAGATTGTGTCGCTGGCGCCGGAAGTACTTTAGGTCTCAGGTGTCAGATCTCGGGAAAAGCGAGCCTGCTAACAGTTAGGGATTAAGGATTCAAGATGAGAACAGTATCGACCGAACACAAGCGAGTGGATATCCGCCGGAACGACACCGTGAAGGTGATGACCGGGCGGGATACGGGAAAGGAAGGGCGCGTGCTGCGCGTGTTTCCCGACGAGGGCAAGGTGCTGGTGGAGCACGTGATGACGGTAAAGAAGCACGTGCGTCCGAATCCGCAGCGCAACATCAAGGGTGGAATTGCCGAGCAGGAACGGGCGATTCGGCTGTCGAACGTGGCCTTGGTGTGTGCGACGTGTGGTCCGGTGCGTATCGGCCATGAAGTGCGTGGCGATCGCAAAGTGAGAGTTTGCAAGAAGTGCGGGACGACGCTGGACAAATAGCTGTCAGCTCTCAGCCTTCAGCTTTCAGCTAAAGCGCTTGGCGCGAGCGGCAGGGGCGAAAATTTGGGACTTACGAACCGGTATACGTCGAGCCCGGAGCTAAGGGCTAAAAGCTAAAAGCGACAAGCCGAAACCGTGAGAGAAGGTAACAGCGAACATGGCTACAGACGGACAGAAGAAAGACGAGAAGCAAGCGAAAGCGGGCAAGGGCGACAAGCGGCAGGCGCCGGCTGAGAAGCCCAGCGCAGAGGCTCCACGTCACGCGGCGAAAGAGCGGCCGCGGCTGCGGGCGCGGTTTGAGAAGGAAGTTGCCGTGGCCCTGATGAAGGAACTGGAACTCAAGAACCCGATGGCCGTGCCGCGACTGAACAAGATCGTCGTGAACATGGGCGTGGGCGAAGCGACCCAGAACGCGAAACTTATCGATCCAGCCGTGAATGAACTGGGACAGATTACGGGACAGAAGCCGGTGACCACGAAGGCGAAGAAGTCGATCGCGGCATTCAAGGTGCGCGAGGGCATGCCGATTGGGGCGATGGTGACGCTGCGCGGCGATCGCATGTACGAATTTTTTGACCGGCTGGTGAGCATCGTGCTTCCGCGAGTGCGTGACTTTCGCGGAGTCTCGACGAAGTCGTTCGATGGTCGCGGCAATTACACGCTGGGTTTGCATGATCAGTTGATTTTCCCGGAGATTGACTACGCGAAGGTTGACAAGCTGAAAGGCATGAACGTGACCATTGTGACGACGGCGCGATCCGATGACCAGGCGCGGTCGCTGTTGAAGCATTTGGGGATGCCGTTCAGGACATAAGTGTCGAGCCGGGTCTTTGATCCGACTGGACGGGCACACCCCCGTCACCACTCGATCTAGAAGTTAGGAGCGAATTTGACTACAGCAAAGCGGGTAAAGGACGCGAAGATAGAAAAGAAGTTTGATAAGGCGCGTGGCAAAGAGCCGAAGCCAAAGTTCTCGTCACGCAGGCATAACCGCTGCAAGATTTGCGGACGACCGCGTGCTTATCTACGGAAGTTTGGCCTGTGCCGTTTGTGTTTTCGGCAACTGGCGCTGCGGGGCGAGATCCCCGGAGTTTCGAAGTCGTCCTGGTAAGGCGGTCGTTGGTCGCTCGTCGTTAGTCGTTCGCGATTACGGGTAACTGAGAACCGCGTGGATTCGCTGCACAGTTGTAAGAAGATCGGTTCGTCGGATGTTGCTTGCTAACGACTAGCGACCAGCGACTAACGGCCGACAGAAGTAAGCTGCTGACTGGTTCTCCGGTGGATGCGGAGCGAACGGGCGGCTTGAGGAGAAGCAAACGATGAGGTTGACCGATCCGGTCGCAGACATGCTGGCGCGCATCCGCAATGCGATACGCGCGCGGCACCAGAAAGTGGATATACCAGCTTCCAAGCTGAAGACGGAGATTGCCCGCATCCTGAAGGAAGAGGGCTATATCGCGAACTTCAAACCGGCCGAAGAAGAGGGCCACAAAGTCTTGCGCGTCTATTTGAAGTACGGCAACAACAATGAGGCGGTGATTACGAATCTGGCGCGGGTGTCGCGTCCGGGCTGCCGCGTCTATGTGCGCCGCACCGAGATTCCGCGGGTGCTGGGCGGCCTCGGAATCAACATCCTGACCACGCCGAAGGGCGTGATGACGGGACGGCAGGCGCGCCGGCAGGGCTTGGGCGGCGAGTTGCTTTGCGAGAT
Source organism: Terriglobales bacterium (assembly GCA_035260505.1). Taxonomy (GTDB): domain Bacteria; phylum Acidobacteriota; class Terriglobia; order Terriglobales; family Acidobacteriaceae; genus Acidiflorens. Next base: position 851 of record DATFVD010000397.1, on the reverse strand, counting down.
TTGGTAGAAAAAGCTTTCAGCGATCAGCTCTCAGCGTTCAGTTAAACCGCTGAGATGTACCTGATGGCTGAGAGCTGAGAGCTGAGAGCTAAAAGCTATGTCACGAATTGGAAAAAAGCCGATCGCGATCCCGAAGGGCGTGACGGTCAAGATCGAAGGCAATACGGTGATGGTCCAGGGGCCGAAGGGCAAGCTGGATACATCTCTTCCGTCCGGCATCACGATGGAGCAGAAGGACGGCAACCTGGTGGCAATACGCCCGGACGACGCCCATTCAGCGGTGCATGGACTGGCGCGCGCGCTGGTCAATAACGCCGTCGATGGCGTAACCAAGGGATGGACGAGGGAACTGGAAATCGTCGGCATCGGCTACCGCGCGGAGATGAAGGGCAAGGGGATGGTCGTGTTCAGTCTGGGTTACTCGCACCCGATCGAGTATCCGCTACCAACCGGCGTGGACTGCGCGGTGGATGCGAAACTGACGAAGCTGACGCTGAACGGGATTGACCGCCAGAAAGTTGGCCAGGTGGCGGCGGAAATGCGGTCGCTGCGTCCGCCTGATCCATATAAAAACAAGGGCGTGCGGTATGCAGGCGAACGGTTGAAGAAGAAGGTTGGCAAGACGGGGGCTAAATAACGGTCGATAGTCGTTGGTCACTGGTCGTTCGGGCTTTGGGTTTGCCTAACGACTAACGACTAATGACTAACGACGAGGTTTTAACATGCTGAAAATCGCTTCAAAGAATCAGACACGGCAGCGGGTGCATGATCGTATCCGGAAGAAAGTCATGGGTACGCCGGAACGCCCGCGGCTGAATGTATACCGGTCGCTGAACCACATTTACGTTCAG
>DATFVD010000396.1:0-5078 GCA_035260505.1 Terriglobales bacterium | reverse complement strand
AGGCGGTTTTAGCACGGCTTCAACCGCCTGCTCGTGTGCGGGGCGATCGAAGAAGCCCAATATGCGCAAGACCGACAACTCCGGACCCCCGCCAAACCACTTTTGGTAAGAGGCCATCACCTTCCGAGCGTGGGCTCCTTGTCGTACGTCGTGAGCGAGGCGTTTTGACACTTCTTCGCGGCAATGGATTTCGCCGTTGTAGGCATCGGTCAGGTAGCTGCCCAGCAAGGTCAGCGCCAGGCAATGGCCTTGGAACTCGTCGTTAGCGCGCCGCAGCTCCGCTTCCGGCCCTTTAACTCCCATCGCTCGGAGTAGCTGCGCACCGGCCTCGCTCGTCAGATGTTCCAGGTCGCGGTGTGGAGCGGAGGTACCCTCATGATCTGCAATATCAGCAACGGGTAGCCGTGTGGTGATTACGCAAAGCCCGGTGTTGAAAGCAGCAAGCTCGCGCAGAAGCGCCTGGAGGGACGGCTCACGGACTCGTCCTTCTTGTGGACCGGGGGGATCTTGGAGCGGCTCTAGGCCGTCCAGAACCAATAATGTTCGACGATGCGCAACGAGTCTCGCCAATCGTTCGCCCTTTTCCCACGCCGTGCCGATGCGTGGGTCCGGATCGCCGAACCAAGCCAAAGTCGCATCCAAAAATTCATCGGCCGACGAGGCGTCCCCAGCGATACCTTGCCGATAGAAGGACCAGCCAAACACGAGTTCTGCTGAACAGTAATGTTCGGCCGCCATGTGTCGGAGCCACTGGTTAACCAGCGTGGATTTACCGACACCCGCCCAGGCCACAATAGACACTACATTTACCTGCGGGTCTGCCCAAGCCGTATCCAGGAAAGCGAGGTCCTCTTCCCGACCAAAGACCATGCTTGCAGTAATGGGCAATCTGGCCACGGAGATTTTTTCAGGCCCTCGGCTTGTAGGCAGCTTCCGAGTTGCGCCTAAGGAATCTACCGGAGATATCTGCTGTAAGCTCTGACGCGTGATGATGCGCTCCCCATCGATCGCGCCCGTCACCGCCGCTAGCGCCGTGAGCATTTCAGCCGGGTTCTGAAAGCGCCGTGCTGGATTCTTCTCCAGCAGTACCTCGAGCAGCACCACGGCCGGCTGCGGGACTTGGCCCAATTGTCCCTTCATTAGCGGTGCATGCAAGTGCTGATACATCACCTCACCGGCGGTGCCCCGGAATAGCGCGTGGCCAGTCAGCATCTGCCACAGTGTCACGCCGAGTGAGTAAAGGTCCGAACGGATGTCGACCGGGACGCCCGAAAACTGCTCCGGGCTTGCAAACTCCGGCGTCCCAACAAAAACCCCAACCATTGAAATCGCAGGTTGAGAACCTGCTTCCTGAACCCCCTTGGCTAGACCTAGGTCGATGATTTTTACGGTCGCCGCGTCTGGCTGCTCAAGGTTTATCATGATATTGCTTGGTTTGATGTCTCGGTGCACCAGCTTCTGCTTGTGCACTGCAGCCAAACCGGCGGCGACCTGCCTCGCAATTTCCAGTGCCAAGTTAACCTCGAGACGTCCCGAACGCTCGATGAGTCTGTCTAGCGGCTCTCCTTCAACAAACTCCATCGCATAAAAATAATTCCGGCCCTTTCTGCCCAAGTGAAAGACCGAGGCCACGTTCGGGTGCCGCACGCTGGCCGCTGCACGGGCTTCGCGTAAGAAACGAAGCCGGGCCGATTCGTCACTAAGATATCGTTCGCTGACGACTTTCAAAGCCACGGGGCGACCCAGGGCGACATCGATCGCTCGATAAGTGACGCCCATAGCTCCGCGGCCCAGCTCAATCGGGTGGCCGTCGTCGCCCCTTATCAGTTCGTAATGTTCAAATCTTTGTGTCCTGTGCTCGGATGTGGGCTTGACCGCATCTTGAGAGACTGATTCGCCGGACTCAAGCTCGCTGGCCAGCCCCGTGCGAAGTACACATACTGGACAGAACTCCATCGTCCCGGAAAATTCATTGCTACAAGTCGGGCACGTGACTCGGGACTTTCTATTCATGGATCTAACGATCCTCCGGAGGCTATTAAGGCGGTGCAAAGCGCATGGATTTCCTCGTCGATCTCATCCGGATTTGACACGGTCCTGGCGACCTCTTCGCGCACAATCGATCCACAGCGTCTGCGTAGGCGGTGGATGAGACTCTTAGCCGCGCCCAGGCTGACCCCGAGCGCCTTCGCGGCGTCTTCGTACGAGGGAGAGCAGGCGCCGTTGGTTTTAAGAAAACCCTTCAGTGTTTCGAACACAGACGCTCTGCCTTGGGTCGCATACTCCTCGGCGAGTCGCGTCATCGCACGGCCGAATAAGGTTAACGCCCAGCGGGCGTCAAAGATTTTCTCTGTGGTCAAATCATCTGGCGGCTCCAACCGATAACGGTTCTCGGCATTTTCCAGATCAAGTGAGACAAACTCATAGTGACCGCCCCTTTTGTGACAGTGGGCGCGTTCGGCCTCAGTGCAAAGATAGTTCTTGAAAGAAGTAAGCAAAAATGAACGAAATTTGCCCTTAAGCGGATCCGCCCAGACTAATGAGTTATGCTCGATCAAATGCAGGAAAAAGCCTTGCGTTAAATCCTGGGCGTCATCGGGCGAATGCCCCCAGCGCCGCGCAAAGATATAGAGCGGGTACCAATAAAGCCGAAACAGCTCGCTTAAAGCTGGGGTCGCACCGGACTCCTGGCTTTGGGCGGCACTCAGAACGACCGTCCAGTGCGTTGTGTGAAAGTTTGCCGCGCCGTGCGCGGGCGGACCATGGTCGCGTTTCACCTGGCGGGTTTTCCCGTTAAGGATAGGGGTAAATTTCGCGTCGCGGAACAAAATTTCAACACAGGTCTGAAACTCGGTAAACGGAATCCGGTAGTACTTTCCTAGTCATGCAAACAACCGGCTTTATCAGCAGTTTCGTTTTGGCGCTGGTCATGGCCAGCGCAGGCGCTGAAAACGGGAAGGAGCCCTTCTTCGAAGGCCTGGGATCTCACACCCGAAAGGTCTCGACGGACTCTCCCGAAGCGCAGAAATATTTCGACCAAGGCCTCGACTTCCTCTTTGGGTTTAACCACGGCGCTGCAATTCGATCGTTCCAAGCTGCGGCGAACGCTGATCCTACCTGCGCCATGGCGCATTGGGGCATCGCACTTGCTTGTGGCCCACACATCAATTTCCCGCACGTGCCGCCGCCAGCGGCCGAACTCGCGTGGAAGGAACTCGTGCTTGCCCAAGAAAACGTGGCACACGGGTCGGCGGTAGAGAGCGCACTCATCCAAGCGCTCGGCCATCGCTATGCGAACCCGCAGCCCGAGGATCGCAAGCCACTCGATCGCGCCTATGCCGACGCGATGAGGGCGGTTTGGAAAGCGCATTCCGACGATCCGGATGTCGGCGCGCTTTTTGCCGAAGCGATGATGGACCTGCGGCCATGGGACCAATGGGCTCCCGATGGCCAGCCAGAGCCTGGCACTGAGGAGATTCTCGCGACACTCGATGCCGTCTTGAAAATTGACGTGAACCATCCGTTGGCGAATCATCTCTACATTCACGCCGTCGAGGCATCGCCGCATCCCGAGCTCGCAGACGCCGCAGCGGATCGCTTGCGCCAACTGCAGCCCGGTCTGGCGCACACTGTACACATGCCTTCGCATATTGATATTCGCCGCGGCCGCTGGCACGAAGCTATCGAAGGGAACCTTAGGGCTGTCGCTGCGGACGATCATTATCGTGCGATCACCGGCCCGCCGCAGGGGCTGATCATCGTGTACGCCGCGCATAACCAGCACATGCTCGCCTATGCCGCGATGATGACTGGCCAAAGGGACCTCGCCATCGAGCACATTCGCGCGATGGTGGCGGGTATCCCCATGGATTTCGTTAAGGAACACGCCGCTGTAGCCGAGAGTTTCGTCGGCCTGCCCTATGAAGTGCTTGTACGGTTCGGCCGGTGGGACGACATCCTTGCCGCGCCGGATCATCCCAACTTTATGCCGCTCACGCGAGCTATGCGCCTTGCGGCGCGCGGCATCGCGCTTTCGGCCAAAGGTGATGTTGCCGCGGCCAAGGTTGAACAGCAGGCCTACCTAGCCGCAGTGCTACTCGTGCCGCCAGAAGAAACCGCCGGCCCCAACACCGGGCAGGCGATCCTCGCCGTCGTCACTCCGATGCTGGCCGGTGAAATTCTTTATCGTGACGGCAAGGTTGATGAGGGTGTCTCTAAACTTCGTGAGGCGGTGAAGGCCGAGGACGCGCTGCGTTACAGTGAACCGCCCGGCTGGATTTTGCCGGCGCGGCACTCTCTCGGTGCCGCGCTCATGCGGGAGCGACGCTTTGCTGAGGCCGAACAGGTCTATCGAGAGGATCTCGCCCGGCTGCCGGAAAACGGCTGGTCGCTTTTCGGTCTTGCGCAGAGCCTCCACAGCCAGGGGAAAGAGGAAGAAGCCGCCGCAATTGACACACGTTTCCGAAAGATATGGTCTAAAGCCGACGTGCAGATCACGAGCTCTTGCCTGTGTCAGCCAGGAGCCTGAGATGCTTGGCCCGCAACGAAGAGGCTAACGATGCCCAGTCCTGCGTCCTAAGCACGGTCTTTCGCGTGCGTCAGCACGCTTTTTCGTTGCTTGGACTACGCATGCAGTTGGCGCATCGAACCGCCTCAGTTTCTGTGCTAGCATTCTTTTGATCACTTTATCTAATCGCGGGAACCCCGGGGTTTGTTGCGCCAGACTGACTGAATTAGATCCCATGAGACCTGAAGTTATCTCAAGGCTGAAAGCTAATCTTCGCGGGAGAGCCATTTTACCCGAAGACCATGACTACCATGAAGCCCGTAGAGTCTACAACGGGATGATAGATAAACATCCGAAGATGATCGTGAAGTGCACCAACACGGCGGACGTTCGTCTTGCAGTTGTATTCGCTCGAGAAAATGATTTGCCAGTCGCAGTTCGAGGCGGCGGCCACAACGGGGCGGGTCTCGCTACATGCGATGATGGCATGGTGATTGACCTTTCGCAGATGAAAGGAGTCCGCTTTGAGCCTTCCTCATCGACCATTCGCGCCGAGCCTGGATGCACTCAA
>DATFVD010000395.1:0-5029 GCA_035260505.1 Terriglobales bacterium | reverse complement strand
CAGGATGTAACTGCGACGATAACGGGTACCGTCATGGACGCGAGCGGTGGAGCCGTTGTAGGAGCGACTGTTACAGCCAAGTCCGTGGAACGCGGCACCATCTTTAAGGCCGAGTCCAACGAAGCGGGAATTTACCGAATCACGCAGCTCCCGGTCGGCAGCTATGAGCTCCGCGTGGAGAAGAACGGGTTTCAGACTTCCTTGTATCCCGCATTCGCCCTGGTGCTGAACCAAATTGCGCGGATCGATGTCCAAATGAAGGTCGGCCAAGTGAGCGAGACGATTGAAGTGACGGGTGCCGCGCCCATACTGAAAACGGAGGCCACCTTAGTCGACACCATCATTGACTCGAAAACTAATGATGCGCTTCCCCTTGCGACTCGAAATTACGTGGAACTGACGCTTCTTTCGCCCGGTGCCGTCCATCCCGATCCCAGCAGTTTCAATAACGGGGATAACGTGAGCAGCGGGGCGCGGCCGTTCATCAACGGCAATCGCGAGCAGGCAAACAACTTCCTCCTGGATGGAATGGACAATAACGAGGTGTCGGACAACCTTCTTGGCTACACTCCCTCTCCGGATGCGATTGAGGAATTCAATATGATAAGCAACAACGCGCCGGCGGAATTCGGGAATTTCATGGGCGGCATCGTTAGTGCGACCCTCAAGTCCGGCACTAACGCTTATCACGGCGATATATGGGAATTTTTCCGCAATGACAAGCTGAACGCCAACCAGTGGGAAAACAAGATCAACCCAAGCTCACCGGCGATTCCTCGGGCGCCGCTGCGCTGGAACATGTTTGGGGGAACCCTCGGTGGACCGGTAATCAAGAACAAGCTCTTCTTCTTCGTTGACTATCAAGGGCAGCGGTTCGATCATCCGCCCGCAGGCAGCTTCATATCGGTATATACACCGGCGGAACAGGGCGGCGACTTTAGCGCTCTGTGTAAGTCCGGTTTCGTTTCCGGAATTTGTCAGGATACGACAACGATCACCCTGCCGGACGGTACCAAGCAGACTGTGACTGCTAATCAGCTCTACAACCCATGCGCGCCAGGGACGGGCGTGGGCGGCACTGCCTGCGCCGCTTCGGGGCCAGGTGGTTCCCTTCGCAACGCATTCCCGAACAATCGGATTCCCGCGAACATGATCAACCCAGTCGCGACTGCTCTATTCGCGTCTCCACTCTACCCGAAGGCGATCAACAACAACCTGACAAACAATGCGATTCAGTTAAAGGGGCAGGCGTTCAACAGCGACCAGGGGGATGTGAAGATCGACTACCGAGTTTCCAACAAAGATTTGGTTTCCGGGCGCTTCACGCGAGCGTTTCAGCTAGATCCTTCGACCAATTCGCAACTGCTGTTAGGAAATGGCCAGGCTGCGGCGCCGATCTGGAGCACGGTTGGCGATTGGACGCGATCCATCCGAAGTAACCTTGTCAACGACGCCCGCTTTGGCTGGAACCACGTAACCCTCAACACGGGGACAACTTGGGATAAGTCGGTTGGGTCCTTTGGTCAAACCATCGGAATTCCGAATTCGAATCCAGCAGCACTCATCGGACTTTTGGGGCTTGATTTTGGTGGAGGAACGCCGACCAGCCCAGGCACCGGCACGCTAACCAACATTGGGAACAGCATGGTCACGCAGAACTTTGACAGCAAGGTGTGGCAGGGTGACGATTCGATCACTTGGATCCGTGGACGGCACACTTTCAAGTTTGGCTTCGAGTATATGTATGACAAGATCACCGCGTTCTACTCCGGGAATAGCGGCTCCTTGGGTGGCATGACCTTTGGTCCCAACTTCACGGCATCACGATCCCAATGCGGCAACGCGACTACTGCCCAAACGTGCGCGGCTACAGGTCCGATTGGCGGCGAAGGAATGGCCGACTTCTTCCTCGGCTTACCCACTGCGTTTGGACGCGGCCTCAGCACCGGCGGCTGGGTACAGACCTCAAGCATCCTTTCTGGATATGGGCAAGATACGTGGCGCGTATCGGACCATCTAACCCTCACCCTTGGCTTGCGTTATGAAGCGCACACACCCTGGGTTGAATCGAAGAACCAGCAGGTGAACTACAACATCCAGAGCGGAACGCTTCAGTTCGCTGATCAGAATGGCGCCAGCCGAGCCCTTTATAACGGCGTATATGGCGGCAGGGACTTCGAGCCGCGCCTAGGGTTCGCCTGGACACCAGGGCGGTTTAATGGCCATACGGTTGTTCGTGGCGCTTTCACCGTCTCGGAATATCTGGAAGGAACAGGCACCAACCTGCGGCTCCCCCTCAATCCCCCGTTTGATGGAGGATCACCGGGCAGCCCCGAATTCCAGACGCAATATCTACTTCAGCCCGTGCCTGGCACAACGGCGTCGAATGGGATCATCGCACCGCCAAATACGGGGACTTCCTGTCCAAATTTCACTTGCTTCAATGGAACCGTTTTCCGGCTATGGGACAAGAATGTGCAACCGGCCATCGACGATCAGTGGAACTTGACGGTCCAACACCAGTTGAACCCGACGACGACGGTCCAGGTAGGATATGTGGGGCAGGTGGCTTATCACCTGATGGTACCCTTCTATTACGGCCAAGCCGTGGCGCAACCCAGCAGCGCTTGTAGTAAGCCTCCCTGCACCGCGCCGAGCCCGTTCTTTGCGAATGGTCAAGGGCCGGCTTTGCTCGCCGCCATTAACAACGGTGGTGGCACAGTCTCCGGTACACAGTCGAACGGCAGAATGATGTACAACGCGCTGCAGGCCGTGTTCCAGAAGACACAGGGTCACGGATTGCAGTACCAGGTGTCCTACACGTTCGCCAAGTGCATGTCCAACAATACCGGCTACTACGGTACTTGGTCCGGTGCGAAAGCATCCTCGACCGCTTCCCCGTATTGGCAGAATATTTACGATGCCAAGGCGGAATGGGCGCCCTGTTATTACGATGAAACTCACAACCTCACCGGGTATGCCGTTTATGAATTGCCGTTTGGGAAGGGCAAACAATTCGGCGGTGACCTGAACAAGGTTGCCAACGCGGCTGTGAGCGGTTGGACCGTCAGCCCAATCGTCACTCTCCACACCGGCTTCCCCTTGGCCCTGTATAACAATGGCAACGACCAAACGGGCACCGCATCTCGAGGGTTGCGCCCCGATTGCAACGGGACCAACACTGTATTTGGGCGGCAAAACGCTACAGCAGTTCAAGGTGGCGGCTTCGCCTGGTTTGATCCCAATAACTATTCCAATGCGGCTGCCTTCGGGACCTGTGCGCCGCAACTCGGTGGATTACGCGGGCCTGGATATTACAACTGGGATCTCAGCTTGCAGAAAAACTTCCAGCTAACAGAACGATTCAGATTGCAATTCCGCTCTGATATGCTGAATACGTTTAACCGGGTCAACCTCGCGGCACCCAACACGACGGTGGCTGCTAGTACCACCGGCGTGATTCAGACTTCGCAACCTGCGAGAAACATCCAGTTTGCCCTGAAGCTCTACTACTAAAGACGGAGTACGTATAATGGGGCAGGCGACCATCCCGCCTGCCCCATTTTGATTTTATGAAGCGGATTCGAGACCTAATTTCATTCACTCTCTTTGCGCTGATCGCAATCAGCCCGGCCGTGGCCCAAGCTCCGCAGAAGGCACCCGCAGTCGATCGGCTGGCAGCCACGAAGCAGAGTCTTTTCCTCGCCGAGCACGGGAAATGCAAGGAAGCTCTGCAACTTCTGAAAAAGAGTACCCCGCGTCTCGCAGATAAAGAGCTCAAGCTCAAAGCGGGTGTCGCCACAATACATTGCGCGCTCAACCTCGAACAAACCGATACGGCTGTCGAAGCTATTCAGATGCTCAATCGGGAATTTCCACACGATCCGGAAGTTCTTTACATTACGACGCACGCTTACTCGGACCTTTCGACTCGAACTTCCGTGGAGTTGGCAACAACGGCGCCAGATTCTCCCCAAGCCCACGAGATGAACGCCGAGGCTCTCGAGCTGCAGGGGAAGTGGGACGATGCTGAGAAGGAATACCAGTCCATTCTGGACAAAAACCCAAGCTTGCCGGGAATTCATTTCCGTTTGGGCCGTCTGCTGCTTTCAAGGCCAAATCCGCCCGCAGATGCAGGTGAGAAGGCCAAGGAGCAGTTCAGGAAAGAACTGGAAATCGACCCGCACAATGCCGGCGCAGAGTATGTTTTGGGCGAACTAGCGCGGCAGGAAAGCCAGTGGAACGAGGCAATTGAACATTTTACGAAGGTGACCAAGCTCGACGCCGGATTGACCGAAGCTTTCCTGAGTCTTGGCATGTCGTTCGTCGCAGAAGGGAAGCCGGTCGACGCGATACTGCCGCTTGAGACGTACGTGAGGCTACAGCCCGCGAATCCCGCGGGGCATTATCAGTTGGCGATGGCGTACAGCCGCGCAGGCCGCAAGGAAGATGCTAAGAGGGAAGCTGCAAAGCAGCGCGAGACCGCTCAGAAAATCGAGAGTCAAAAGGCAGCGAATGCCCCCAAGCCCACAGGCTCAGCAGAACACCCGGAGCCGCCGAAGTAATGGGGCAGCAATCCGCGAAAATGCGGCACGCAGAGACCCTGAAGCCAATCGAGATAAGGCAGGTGCCTCAGCGTGGCGACACTCGATTTGCGTCCAAGCTTAGGGGCAGATCAACCTTGCTCGTGCTAGTTTTTGCGGTTCCAGGATTCGTGATGACCGCGACGTTTGCAGGACCTCGTTCACGACGTAATCTTGACGGGCAAGCGATTCAACCCACTCTCACACAGTTCACGAACGTCACGGCAAGAGCCGGAATTAAGTTCGTCCATTTCCGGGGCAACGAGGGAATTCCGATCAACCGCGAAATATTTGGTCCTGGCGTATGCGTAGCGGACTTCAATGGTGACGGATACCCGGACATTTATTTCGTGAACGGCCGTGATCTTTATAATCGCGGTATCGCTGCGCGGAACGCTCTTTACCAAAATAATGGCGACGGCACGTTTCAAGACGTCACGCAAACC
>DATFVD010000394.1:0-4324 GCA_035260505.1 Terriglobales bacterium | reverse complement strand
TCCATCGCCTACACCAATACGGATCCCGTGGCGCTGGCCAAGGCCCTCACCAAGATTGCCAAAGACGTTCCGGCGTTCCAGTTCAAGTCCGGCGTCGTCGAAGGCCGCGTGATCTCGATTGCGGAGATCCAGCAGCTTGCCACCATGCCGTCCAAGGAAGAGCTGATCAGCAAGATCATGTTCCTCCTGAACGCTCCGGCGCAGCGAATCGCCATGGCTCTGAACGCGCTGCCCCGCAACCTCGCGGTAACCGTCAGCGAGGCGATCAAGGCCGAAAAGTTTAGTTCGTAAGGGTTCGGGGGCTCTTTGGGCTTTGCCCGGCGGGTTCCGAAAATTTTGATTCAGAAAATTGAGAGGAGAAATAGGAGTCATGTCGAAAGTCGAAACGATACTGGAAGAAATCAAAGGCCTTACGCTTCTCGAAGCGTCTGACCTGGTGAAAAAAATGGAAGAAGCCTTCGGCGTCTCTGCTGCCGCGGCCACGGTTGTGGCGGCGGGTGGCGGTGCGGCGGGCGGCGCGGCGGCAGCGGCGGAAGAGAAGACGGAATTCGCCGTCGTCCTCACCGACGTGGGCGGCAACAAGATCAACGTCATTAAGGCCGTGCGCGAAGTCACCAGCCTCGGCTTGAAGGAAGCCAAGGACCTCGTCGATGGCGCGCCTAAGACCGTGAAGGAAGGCGTGAGCAAGGAAGAGGCGGCGACCATCAAGAAGAAGTTCGAGGAAGCGGGCGCCAAGGTCGAAGTCAAGTAACTGGTCGCCGGCCACTCGCTGGCCGGTTGACCGTGGTACGGGCTTCGGTTTGAGCGCGGCGCCGATGGTGCGTTGCCGCGCCAGGGGAATTGGTACGCAAGCTACGGCCGGTATTGTCTACAACATCCTGGGTCTTCATCCGACCCTCACTTACCGTGTGCAGAGCGGCTTCGGGCAAGCTGCCTCGCACCACGGCTAAGTGTCTTTTCTGCGGTTTTCTGCACCCTGCCCGAAAGGGAACGAGGTAAATCAGGCATGTCCAACAGCAACCAGCACGTTCGGGAACGCCAGCGACTGGATTTTGCAAAAATCCAGGGATCGATTCAGATCCCCAACCTGATTGAGGTCCAGAAGAAGTCCTATCAGCGCTTTCTGCAGATGGATTTGCTGCCGAGCGAGCGCGATGACGGCGGCCTTCAATCGGTGTTCACGTCGGTGTTTCCGATCCGGGACTTCCGCGAAATGTCGCAGCTCGAATTCGTGGATTACTCGATCGGAAACTGGGAGTGCAAGTGCGGCAACCTGAAGGGTCTGCATCACCTGCGCGCCACTTGCCGGAATTGCGGCGCTTCTGTCGTCACCAATCCGTATCAGACGGGCGACGTGGTCTGCCAGAAATGCGGCACCTTCAACAAGAACACACCGACCTTTTGCAACAAGTGCGGCGACCCGGTTGCCATGCAGTTGAAATACGACGTGAACGAGTGCCAGGAGCGCGGCATGACGTATTCCGCTCCGCTCAAGGTCACCATTCGTCTCACCATCTACGATAAAGACCCGGACTCCGGCGCGAAAACCATTCGCGACATCAAGGAGCAGGAAGTTTTCTACCGCGACATCCCGCTGATGACCGAGAATGGCACCTTCATCATCAACGGCACCGAGCGCGTTATCGTCAGCCAGTTGCACCGTTCGCCGGGCGTCTTTTTCGAAAGCGCCAACAACCGCACCTACTTCCTCGGCAAGATTATTCCGTACCGCGGCTCGTGGGTAGAATTCGAGTACGACACCAAGAACATTCTCTATGTGCGCATCGACCGCAAGCGCAAGTTCCTCGGCTCCATCTTCCTCCGCGCGCTGGGCATGAAGTCCAACGAAGAAATCCTCCGCACCTTTTACCAGGTGGAGCGGATTTCCCTGCGCGACAAGGAACTCCTCTGGAACGTTTCGCCGGGCATCGTGGACCGCAAGCTGACCCACGAAATCCGCAATCCCAAATCCGAAGAAGTGATCATCGGCGCGCACAAGCGCATCACCGAAACCCTTTTCAAGGAACTCATCAAGGCCAAAATCTCCCAGGTTCGCGCGGCCCTTGCCGACCTCGAAGGCGCTTACAGCGTCGCCGACGTCGTCAACCGCCAGACCGGTGAAGTCCTGCTCGAAGCCAACAAGCCGCTGACTGCCGATCTTTGGCAGGCATTTGCCGAGGGCGGCATCACCGAAGTCGACGTCTTCTTCCCGGAGCGCGACGACATCGGCCTGGTGCTCTCTCGCACACTGGACAAAGACTCCATCCGCTCTTCCAAGGAAGCGCTGATCGAAATCTACCGCAAGCTGCGTCCCGGCGATCCCCCGACGCTCGAAACGGCCACCAATCTCTTCCGCGGCATGTTCTTCGACCCGCGCAAGTATGATTTCAGCCGCGTCGGCCGCCTGAAGTTCAACATCAAGATGGGGCTCGATACGCCGCTCGACAATCGCACCCTGGACACCACCGACTTCGTTTCGGCCATCAAGTATCTCTTCAAGCTGCGCAAGAACATCGGCGTGGTGGACGACATCGACCATCTCGGCAACCGCCGCGTCCGCGCGGTCGGCGAACTTCTCGAAAACCAGTTCCGCATCGGCTTGGTCCGCATGGAACGCGCCATCAAGGAAAAGATGAGCGTGTACCAGGAAATGTCCACGGCCATGCCGCACGACCTGGTCAACGCCAAGCCGGTCATGGCGGCCATCCGCGAATTCTTCGGAAGCTCGCAGTTGAGCCAGTTCATGGACCAGACCAATCCGCTCAGCGAAATCACCCACAAGCGCCGCCTGTCGGCTCTTGGACCGGGTGGTCTTTCGCGCGAGCGCGCTGGTTTCGAAGTGCGCGACGTTCACCCCACGCACTACGGCCGCATTTGCCCGATTGAAACCCCGGAAGGCCCGAACATCGGCTTGATCAGCTCGCTCAGTTGCTTCGCCCGCATCAACGATTACGGCTTCATCGAATCGCCTTACCGCCGCGTGAAGGGTGGACGCATCATCGATTACGTCCACATCGTCAACGCCGGCGACAGCGAATTCAAAGCCGGAGACATCGTCGAACGCGACCGCGTCGAAGAACTCAACGACGAGCTGAAGCGCCGCAAGGTCGTCTACGAACCCTATTGCTTCTATCTCTCGGCATGGGAAGAGGACAAGTACGTCGTCGCCCAGGCCAACGTTTCACTCGACGAGCGTCTCAAGATCACCACGGAACTCGTCAACTGCCGGCAAGCCGGAAACTTCGTGCTGAAGCATCGCGATGAAGTCGACTACGTCGACGTTTCGCCGAAGCAGCTCGTTTCCGTCGCCGCCAGCTTGATCCCGTTCCTCGAAAACGACGACGCCAACCGCGCCTTGATGGGTTCCAACATGCAGCGCCAGGCCGTGCCTTTGATTCGCGGCGAAGCGCCGCTCGTCGGCACCGGCATGGAGCGCGTCACCGCCCGTGATTCCGGCGCGGTCGTGCTCTGCAAGCGCGACGGCATCGTGGATCAGGTCGACTCCGAGCGCATCATCGTGCGTGTCGAAAGCGACCACTCCGGCGTGCTCAGCCGTGAAGTCGGAGCGGACATCTATTCCCTGACCAAGTTCAAGCGCTCCAACCAGAACACCTGCATCAACCAGAAGCCTCTCGCTCGCGTGGGCGACCGCGTGAAAAAGGGGCAAGTGCTCGCCGATGGTCCTTGCACGGACCGCGGTGAACTCGGCCTCGGCCGCAACGTGCTGGTGGCCTTCGTGCCCTGGCGCGGATACAACTTCGAAGACGCCATCCTCGTCAGCGAAAAGCTGGTGAAGGACGATTACTACACCTCCATCCACATCGAGGAGTACGAAATCGAAGCCCGCGACACCAAGCTTGGCCCTGAAGAAGTCACTCGCGACATCCCCAACATCAGCGAGTCGTTCCTTCGCAACCTCGACGAAAGCGGCGTCATCCGCATCGGCGCGGTCGTGAAGCCGGGCGACATCCTCGTTGGCAAGGTTACCCCCAAGGGCGAAACCACCCTGACGCCGGAAGAGAAACTTCTCCGCGCGATCTTCGGCGAAAAAGCCGGCGACGTGCGCGACGCTTCTCTCTATTGCCCGCCGGGCATCGAAGGCACCATCGTCGACGTCAAGATCTTCACCCGCAAGGGTGGAGAAAAGGACGAGCGCCACAAGGCCATCGAAGCCTCGCAGGTATTCAAACTCGAACGGAACCTTGCGGACGAAATCCGCATCCTCACCGACGAGCGCTTGAAGCGCCTCGGCGATCTGCTGGGCGGCAAGATTCTCCAGGCCGACCTGCACGACGAAAAGACCAACAAGCGCCTGTTGACCAAG
>DATFVD010000393.1:0-3998 GCA_035260505.1 Terriglobales bacterium | reverse complement strand
CTTGTCGAGCTCCAGCTTCAAGGCTTCGGCAGGAGAAGCCAGCGTCTCTGCGGTTGTGGACGCCCCATCCTTTCGCGTTTTTTGCGAAAGGGTGGGCCCAACAAGGCTCGCCACAACATTCTCCAGTTCGTGATCTTTGCGAAAGTGGCGAAGCGAGCCTTCGCCGGTGACGGCCTCGATGCGCCGCACGCCTGACGACACGCTGCCCTCTTTCAAAATCTTGATCAGCCCGATCTCGCCGGTCTGCGCGGTGTGCGTGCCGCCGCACAGTTCCGTCGAAAAATCGCCGATCTTGATGACGCGCACCTTGTCGCCATATTTCTCGCCGAACAGCGCCATCGCGTGATATTCATTGACGGCCACGTCAATCGGAACGTTCTCGATGACCTCGACGCGCTCGTTGCGCAGGACTTCTTTGTTGATCAGGTCTTCAATATCCTGCAGCTCTTCTTCGGCCACGCCGCTAAAGTGCGAGAAATCAAAGCGCAGATGATTGGGAGCGACCAGCGATCCCGCCTGCTTCACATGCTTGCCCAGAACTTCGCGTAACCCCGCTTGAAGGAGATGCGTGGCCGTGTGATTACGCATAGTGGATTCGCGAATTGCGGTGTCGACGACGGCATCCACTTTCTGCCCAACGCGGAGGGTGCCCCACCCTTCCGCGCTCTTTGCGGAGGGTGGGTTCTTTACCACCACCTGATGCGCCCGTACTCCTTGGACCGGGTAGTAGCATCCAGTCACTTCAGCGACGACAGTGTTGTGATCGTCGGAGTAGAACCAGCCGCGATCACCGACTTGTCCGCCGGACTCGGCGTAAAAGGGCGTGTGATCGAGGATGATCTCGCCGGATTCGCCGGGCTTGAGTTCCTGCGCGCCTTGACTGCCCTTAATGATGGCCAGCACTTCGCAGTTCTCGGATCGAGTTTGGCGATAGCCTTCGAAGGCGGACTTTGGGAGTTGCTGGTAGGCGGGATTCGCCGTTTGCTTTGCTGCGCCTTTCCAGGAAGCACGGGCGCGAGCCTGTTCTTCTGCTAAGGCTCTCTCAAATCCGTCTGAGTCAAAGGAAAGCCCAGCATCGCGGCAATAGTCTTCGATGAAATCGCGAGGAACTCCATACGTCGAAAAGATCTTGAATGCTTCTTCGCCGGGAAACCTCCTCGCTCTTTGTCGTAAATCCGCGACTTCGTCACTTGAGCCCGACCAGCCGAAACTCTTCAGTACCAGTGCCAAGTTTTCATCAGTGGTTCCTTTTAGCCGATCAGGTGATTGCGCGAAGTCTTTCAGTTTTTGTAAGCCAATGCCGAAATCGTTTAGCTTCTCTAAGCCAACGCCAAGCGTGTGGGCAAAGCGCGCCTCCTCAGCCAGCACCGCCTTCGACACGCGCTCTGCGGTCTCATTTAGCTCCGGGTAGGCCTCCTGCATCAGATCGCGCACCGCGAAGACCATCTCGTACAGAAACGGCTTCGTTTGACCGAGTAACCTGCCGTGCGTAATGGCACGGCGCATGATCTTGCGCAGCACGTAGCCGCGGCCTTCATTCGAAGGAATCATGCCATCGGAGATAAGAAATGTTGCCGCGCGCGAGTGGTCGGCGATGACTCGGAGCGATGCAGCAGATGACTTGTTGTAAACCTCCCGCGCAACCTCGGCTAGATAATCTGTGGTCTTGGTTACCCCAGTGAGCGTTGCAGCGCGGTTAATCAGCGGATTGAACAAGTCCGTGTCGTAATTTGAGATCACGCCCTGCAGCACGGCCGCCAGTCGCTCCAATCCCATCCCCGTATCAATCGACGGCTTAGGCAGGGGCGTCAACTTGCCGCTCGAATCACGGTCGAACTGCATGAACACCAAATTCCAGAGTTCGACATACCGCCCGCAATCGCAGCCAAATGCGCAATCAGTGTGCGCCTGATCAGAAGCGGCCACGCCCATGTCGTAGTGAATCTCGCTGCACGGGCCGCACGGCCCGGTGTCGCCCATCTGCCAGAAATTGTCTTTCGCGCCGAACTCATAGATGCGATCTTTCGGAACGCCTTGCCCGAGCCACAGTTCGTAAGCTTCGGCATCGCGCGGGACCCCGTTTTCGCCTTTAAAAATTGTGACGTACAGTTTCGCCTTATCAATCCCGAACCACTCCGGCGAAGTAATCAACTCCCACGCGTAGGCGATGGCATCTTTCTTGAAGTAATCACCAAACGAAAAATTCCCCAGCATCTCGAAAAACGTGTGATGACGATTGGTGAAGCCGACGTTTTCAAGATCGTTGTGCTTGCCGCCGGCGCGCACGCACTTCTGCGAAGTCGTCGCCCTCATATAGTCGCGCTTTTCCAGACCGAGAAAAACGTCCTTGAACTGGTTCATGCCGGCATTGGTAAAAAGCAGCGTCGGATCGTTCGCCGGGACAAGCGAAGACGAATGCACCTCGCGGTGTCCCTTCTGGATGAAGAAATCCAGGAACTTGCGGCGAATTTCGTAGCCTGTGAGCATGGAGGACTTAATTCTAAATGAAAGGCAATTCTTCACCACAGGGCGCACCCTTCGACTTCGCTCAGGGCAGGCTTCGGGACACAGCGGAAGACACCGGGGAAACCACCATTCCCATTGCCTCAACCAATTTGGTTATGCAATCCTCAGCAGGGCCCTCAGCAGGGCCCTTTGGGAAGATTCTGTGCCGGGAGAATCCGATGCCTTGCAATCCAGAAATTCTGAGACAAGTTCCGCTCTTCGCCTTACTCGATGACGAAGAAATCGCCGTTTTATCCGGCCAGGTCGAAGTCAAGCACTTTGCCGCCCGGCAGCGAATTTACAAGATCGGCGAACCGGGTGGCCGGGCTTACGTCGTCGTCTCCGGCATGGCGCGGGTGACAACCGTCGACGAAGACCACCAGGAAGTCGTGGTCGATGAGCCCTCCCAGGGAGAGTTCTTCGGTTTCGCTTCTATGCTGGAGGAAACCGTTCATCAGTCGGGCGCGATCGCTCTCCAGGACACGGTTTGCATCGAAGTGGACAGGCACGATATTGCTGTCCTGCTGCAGCGTAAGCCCATGGCCGGAATGGATATGCTGGCCGTGCTGGGACGCCAGTTTCACTCCTCGCAAAAACTGGTGCGCGTGCGCGCTGCCCGCAACCCGAACGAAGTCATCGAGGAGAAAGAGACGTTGGGCGAGCGCGTCGCCGACCATGTCGCCAGTTTCGGCGGTTCCTGGACGTTCATCGGTTCGTTCGCGATCGTCCTGATTACGTATGCCTCGCTCAACGTAGGATTAGCCGCGCGCGCCTGGGACCCCTATCCTTTCATCCTGCTCAATCTGTTTCTCTCCATGCTGGCGGCGATTCAGGCGCCCGTCATCATGATGAGCCAGAACCGGCAGGATAAAAAAGACCGGTTGCGGGGCGAACTCGACTATGCAGTAAACCGCCGCGCCGAAACCGAGATCCAAGGCCTGGCGCACAAGATCAATCTGATCGGCGACAAGATCGGCGACGTCGAGGACTTGCTCCGCAACCGGATCGAAAACTGAACGACTAGAGGATCGCGACCGCGTGAATTACTTCACGACGTCTTCGGTTTTCTCGGCGCCCTTCTTCATTTCGTGGCCGACTGCTTTGGTGCCTTTTTTCACGCCGTGCCCCGTCTTCTTGGCAGCGGTCTCGGTGGCTTCGCCGGTTTTGTCAGCCGCCTTTTCGGTGGCTTCGCCGGTTTTCACGGCTGCTTTCTTGGTGGCATGCCCCGTCTTCTTGGCGGCGGTCGCAGTGGCATCGCCGGTCTTGTCGGCAGCTTTTTCGGTGGCTTCGCCGGTCTTCACGGCTGCTTTCTTCGTGGCTTTGCCGGTATCCTTAGCTGCGTCCTTCACGTCGGTTCCAACCTGGCCATACGAGAATGCAGTCAATGCCAGTAGCGCTACTGCGATCATCATCAAAGAGAACTTCAAAGAGAACTTCGTTTTCATAGTTCCTCCAGAGGAGTTGCATGGATCGTGGAAAGTTCTATCAGAGAA
>DATFVD010000392.1:0-5513 GCA_035260505.1 Terriglobales bacterium | reverse complement strand
GTTGACGGGATCATTACCCTGTTATTAGGGCTCATGATCTACATGCAATGGCCGTTGAGTTCCGTCTGGGCGATCGGCATCCTGGTCGGCGTGAGCATGATCATCAGCGGCGTTACGCGCGTGATGCTGTCGTTGGCGGTGCGCAAGGTGACGACTGCGGTGGCATAGTTTTCCGGGTGCAGCGATGATCGCCATCACCCACCCTTCGCCTTCGCTTAGGGCAGGTTCTTTTCGCAGAGTGCGCGAAAGGGATGGATACCGCAGGGGTGAACCGCTGCGCCACCCAAAATCAAGTTCAACATCGCATTTTGCCGCTAGCTGTTATGTGGATGCCCTTCCGCGAAATCCAGTGCACGGGGAGAATTCCCTGACGCGTCTTTGCCGCAGTGAAGGGTGTAGGGGTCCTTCGACTCCGCACGGACTTCACTTCGTGAAGTTCATGCTCCGCTCAGGATGACAATGTTGGGGTGACCGGGTGCCATTTCGGACTCGGCTTGCGCTGATCTATTTTTGAATGGCGCTCTGGGCGCGGGTTGCGTTTTGAAGGGCGTGCTGGGCGTGGCTTCCGCAGCGTCGTTTTTTGGCGCTTGGTGCGCTAGGGGACAGACAGGCCTCCAGCCAGGAGCGTTACATCATCTGCAGTGTCCGCTGGAAAGGGGCGTCGTATGTCGCAGTTAATCCCCTCTGAGTCAATTCCCTCTGGTTGTGGTCCTACTTCCCTTGGCGCCGGCTGGAAACAACTCTATCAATTGGCCGTATTGGAACTCGACGAGCGTCGATTGCCGGGGCGGGTTGCTGTTGCTCGCCGCGCGATTCTGGATCGAGTTGAGGAAATACTAACTACCATCCGCACCGACGAACATCGCGCCTTGAGTGATGCGTTGCGTTTTTTGCTTCTGCTTGAGGAAGTGGTGGCGAGAGAATCCGTGCATCCCCACGCGGCGTAGGAAAACGGTCGTTTTTGGACTCCGCTCTGGACGCGGCTTTCCGAAGACAAAGGGAGCGGAACAGCCCGTTTGGCCTGCGCTATTCGGTGTCGATAGACTCTGGTGGCTGGGAGAGATTACCGTGGGTAGCTTGGCGGGTTTCTTTATCTGGCTGGCGTTGCCTGGCTTCGAGCAACGCTTCGATCTCGTTCACCAGATCTGAGAGGCGCTGGGGATCCTGCTCTTCGGCGGCCTGTTCACAGAGGTGGTGCAAACGTCGTCTGTTTTCACCGTGCATGGTTCCGGCGAGGCGGCAGCATTTCTGGATTGTAAGATTTTTTTACGTCATCGGCAGCGATTATGTCGATGGGGTTTTTCCTGTATTTGGCGGCTGGGATTCCCCGATGTCCTACCCGGCCCACGGTATCACCCGCGAGGCCTAGCTTGCGGCTGCCTGCTTCGTTTTTTGACGGGTGGGATTCCACTGCCGTCTCGCGCTTGGGATTTCCTGGTGACTCGTGCTGCGCGCTCGACTCGTTAATGTTGCTCGTCATGTTGTTAGTCGCGGGGCGAGCATCTAACTTGCCCAGAAAAAGCGGGAGAATTTTATGATCCGAAAGTTGAGCTCAGGGCAGTACCGTTTGTACTCACGCAAAAAAGATCCAAAAACGGGGAAGCGCCGCAATCTTGGGACCTTTGGAACGCGCAAAGCCGCAGAAGCTCATGAGCGGGACGTGCAATACTTCAAGCGTCAAGGCTGAGACTTGTCGGGCGCGCTCACTTATGCGGCGGGATTTATTTTCGTGGTTATTTCCTCGAGTACCCGCAAGATGCGAAATCCGTCATTGAGGGTCTGCAGTTCTTCGCTTGATGAACTGGTGAGTGAATCTGCGGCTCTGTCGCGCATGGCAGCTCGTGCGGCGGCGATCCGGTCGGGCAATTTGGTATCGTCGAGTTCTAAAACTGCGGCTGCGTAGAGTTGTTTCCATCGGGCATTGAGACCGGTACCGCGGAGAAGAAGATCGGACTGCGCCATGGACTTGCCCTCCTTGGACGGAGAGAACTGAAGAGATTAAAAAATAGCTGAAGGGCGGGTGGTTGTCAGTACGCTGGCGCACTTTTATATGTACTTGACGTGCAGGGAATTACTCACGGGTTAATACCTTGAGAGTGGGCTGCGGGGGTAGCGCGCTTTCTTTCTCTTTAGGCCATCACAGTTTTTGCGGCCGGTACGGGATCGACTCGGAGCGTGAGTCCATCGATCTGGCGGACGACGATGCGCTCTCCGGCGGGAACGGGGACGGTGGAGACGGCGTCCCATAGCTCGCCGTGGACAAACACTTTTCCGGCGGGTGCCAGCGCGGTTTGCGCGATTCCGATTTCGCCGATTAATCCTTGCTCGCCGGTGACAATCTTGTTGCGTCTTGCGCGCACGGCGATGCTCATGAGGAAGGCGGTGATGATTCCGAGGGGGATGCTGACGGCTAGGGCGGTCAGGGGATGGACGCGCATTTCGGGGATAGGGCCGTCGACCAGCAGTAATCCGCCGAGAGTCAGGAGGACAATCCCGCCTGTAGTCAGTACTCCATGGCTGGCGAACTTTGCTTCGGCGGCGAATAGAAGGAAGGCAACCAGAATCATCGCGAGTGCCGCGAAGCGGATCGGCAGGAGGTGCATGGCGAAAGCGGCCAACACGATGAAGATCACTCCAATTGTGCCGGGCAGAACCGCCCCGGGATGGTTAAACTCCACATACAAACATAAGGCGCCAATCAGCAGAATGATCAGCGTGATATTGGGATCCATGATGTAGGAAAGGATCTGTTCCTTCAGAGTCATCTGGTAGTTGCGCACGGGCTGGCCCGTCAGGTTGAGCGTCGCGGTTGCGCCGTTGAAACGCTTAAAACCCTTACCGCTCATCTGGCGAAACAGATCGTGCTCATCGGCGGCGACGTAGTCGATCAGCTTTTTGTCTAACGCTTCCTGTTCAG
Organism: Terriglobales bacterium; assembly: GCA_035260505.1. GTDB lineage: Bacteria > Acidobacteriota > Terriglobia > Terriglobales > Acidobacteriaceae > Acidiflorens. Next base: position 2,596 of record DATFVD010000392.1, on the reverse strand, counting down.
TGAAGGACTTCGATTCGCGCACAGCACTTTCGGCCAGATCAACATTACGACCACGTCTAGCGGTGACGGACCGCATCAACGCAGCTGTATCATTCTCAATTTTCTTCATCATGGTCTCGTCGGGTTTGCCGATAAGAGTTACTGGATGCGCCGCACCAGCATTGGTTCCCGGTGTCATGGCTGCGACATCCGCAGCTTCGAGGATGAAGATTCCCGCAGAGCCCGCGCGGCTACCAGGGGGAGTCACATAGACGATAACTGGAACAGGAGAAGCCACGATTTTGTCTATGATTTCGCGTGTCGATTCGACCAGGCCGCCGGGGGTGTTCATTTCAATTAGAACGGCTTGGTCGTGGTTCGCGGCTGCCAGGTCGAGTGCGCGGCCAATGTATTCGGCGGTGACGGGCTGGATGGCGTCGTTTACCGCGATCTTCAGGACGTCGGCGGAGCAGAGGGTGGCGAGCAGGAAGAGCATTGCGAAGCAGTTGGCCGCATAGCGAATTTGGAGTTGATGTGGCCACTGGCAGCTGCCGAGCTTTGCTCGGCTTGGACGGGCGGGGGCGCCCGTCCCCACACTAGCCTTCTCCACACGAGCGCCTCTGAGAGTTGAGAGGTGAGAGCTGAGAGTTGCTTTCATGGCTGTGACAGCGGCTGCGCTTTCTCCGCGAGCTTGGCTGCTAACGTGCGCTTTAAATTCTGGCCGGTGGAATTGCCGGGCTCCAGTTGCAGCGCCCGATTAATGTTCTGGGCGGCTGCCTGCATTCTATTTTCTCTCAAATCGAGCTGCGCAAGAACCAGATACGCATCGGCGGACTCGCGAATGCGGAGAGCGGCTTCGGCCTGGGCGCGGGCTTCGCGGAGGTCGCCGCGGGCATCGAAGTCGCCCGCTAGGGCCGTGGCAAGGGCTGTGAGCGGCGCGGTGCTCGAAGGATCGACGGCAGCGGCGTGACGGAATTCAGCCTCGGCTTCGGTGGTGAATCCGTGGGCCAGAAGTTCCTTGCCGAGTTCGACGTGAAAGCGCGCGTGTGAGCGGGGATCGGAGCGGGCAAATTGCTGCTCGGCCCATCCGCCCATTTGGGTAGTCATCTGACGGAAGGCGTCTTCCTCGTAATTGCGCTTGATGCGCTCCAACGGGGCCTTCGTTGTTGCACTGCTTGGGACAATAGCGCCGGCAGGAGGACTTAGGGAGTCGAGCATCATCTTAGCCTCTGCGTCGTTCGGGCGATGATCGAGCGCGGTGCGCAGTTCGCGGGTCGCGGCGGCGCGATCGCCAGCCTGGGAAAGAGTCACTCCCAGGTTGAAATGATAGTCAGGGTCGCTGGGATCGTTCTCAATCGCTCGCTGGAAATATTCGGCTGCTTTTTTCTGGCCGCGGCGGGCGGCGACAACTCCGAGGTTGTTGTATACCTCGGCCAGCGGCAGGCGGGCGGCGACGAACTGAAAGGCGGTTTCGGATTTCGCGAAGTCTCCGTGAGCGAAGGTGGCGAGACCGAGATAGAAATTTGCCTCGCGAGCGACTGCGCCGGACATTGAACCAGACATTGAACCAGACATCGAACCTGACATCGAACCTGACGTCGAAGAAGACTGCTGCACCTGGCCGAGGGCGGCGATCGCCAATTCGTAAGCGCGCTGACCGTAGTAGGTCTGGCCCAGTTCCAGCCATGCTTGCGCATAAGCGGGATTCAGGCGGGTCGCCTCGCGATAGTACTTCACCTTTTCATCGGCACTGGTGGCCAGCGTGCCGCGCACGTAATTTTCCAGGGCGTCCAGACGCGCGGGTCGAACGCTCGCGATGTACTTATCTTTGGGGACGGAGAAGTCGGTGCGGATCAGGCGAAGCAGATCCCAAGCCAGCGCGGATTGCAAACTGCCGAGATCAGCCAGTGGCCCGGACTCGGTGGTGGGGGGCGAGAGTTTCTGCGCGCGCATGTCGAGCAACTGGGCGATTGCAGTCAGACGTGCGCCATCATACTTATAGGAGCCGAGCACGGTGTAATCGACATCCATCTGTTCGGCGAGGCGGTAGAGGGTGGCGCGCGAAGGATGAACGCCGGCCGGAACGCCCTGGCGATCATAGGCGCGGAGGCGCTCGTCGCGGCTGGCTACATAGAGAAGAGGGGAATTGAGTTGCTCGTGGAAGGTTTCAGGGAAGGATTCGCCGAGCCATTCCAGGCCAGGGGTTGGAGAAGCATTCTCGAAGGGAATGACGACCATGGTTCTGCCGATGAGGGTGCGGGCGTCCGAAGCTCGGGCGGAGGCGGGCGTGTCCTCGGCGCGAAGTGATGGGCAGAAGAGCAGCGAGACCATCGGGGCGAAGACAGAGACGAAGACGAAGACAGTGGCGCGTTTCACGACAGGCTGATTATATCGGCTAGGGGGGCGGCCGCGTAGCGGTTACTACTGCGGCGTCTGGGGCGCTGGTGGAGAGGCGAGCGTCGGCGCGGGGGTGGACGGGCGAGACGCCCGTCGCTCCACCGTTCTCTTTAGGCTGGGGCCAGCCGGGCAGCTCGTCGCTGCCGGTGATGAGGCGGGCGCCGCGTTCGTAGGTGAGATACGACCAGGCCCACTGGATCATCACGATCAGGCGATTGCG
>DATFVD010000391.1:0-3504 GCA_035260505.1 Terriglobales bacterium | reverse complement strand
TGCTATACTTAACCAGTAATCCCTGGGTTGGGGGCTAGCGGCTAGGCGGCGGATGCGCTGCATCCAGTGTTTGAAGTTCCTGTGGTGTCAGTGTCAGTGTCAGCGCGACGGCGTTCTCCTTTACATGCGCCACCGAACCGGACTCGGGAATCGCAAAGACATTGCCGCTGCGAATGCTCCAAGCCAGCGCAACGGCGGCTGCCGAACAACCGTGCGCTTCGCCAATACGTGCAAGCGTGGGATCACGCAGCAGACTGGCTCCGGGGCCGCCCAGCGGCGAATAGGCCATCACCGGCATGCCATGTCGCTCACACCATGGCAGCAGGCCACGTTCAATGCCGCGGTCGTCGAGACTGTAAGGGACCTGATTGGTCGCGCAGCGATCGCCTTGTCGAATCTGGAACAGTTTTTCCATGTCGCCGACTTTGAAGTTGGACACGCCCCAGGCGCGGATCTTCCCTGCCACGTGTAGGTCTTCAAAAGCCCTCACGACATGGGAGAAATCGGTAATCCCGTTTGGCCAATGCAGCAGATAGAGATCGAGGTGATCAGTCCCGAGGCGAGCGAGGCTCGCCTCACAGGCCCGCGCGATGCCGTTTCCCGTCACATGGCTAGGCCACACCTTGGAGACCAGGAACACGCGATTGCGCTGACCCGCGATTACCCGGCCGATGAATTCCTCGGAGCCGTATATTTCTGCCGTGTCGATTAGCGTCATCCCGAGCGAAAGGCCGGTGCGCAGCGCTTCTTCTTCTTCAGCTACCGGATGTCTTCCCTTTCCAAGACCTGCCGAGCCCTGGCCGAGCGCCGGGACGATGGTGCCGTCGCGAAACTTGACCGTCCGCCCTGCACCGGTTGAGGCCGCACCGGTCGCTGCATCAAGAGCAAATGCGCCTGACGAAGTCACAAACGAACCAAGCGCCGCGCAAAGTCCACTGAATTCGCGCCGGTTCAGCAGCCTCGTATTTTTACCTTTCACTATACGATCCCTTCTACTGAGCGCCGATCCTGCTTGGTCGTGAAGGTGGTTCAGCTGACCGTAGATTCCCTGAGGGCGCCTTGTGTACCTTACTATGGTCCGCATCTATACCCCTCCCGCCACCGAGTATTTGGAGATGAGTCATGACCGACGATGTCTTGGACCATAGCCGTCGCAAATTCTTCTATTTCGGTGCCGCAGCCTTGTTTGCGAGCTTGACGACCAGTCACGCCATGGCTCAATCCGTTTCCAACAAGCTGAAGATTGGCGTCATTGGAAGCGGCCACATCGGCGGCACAATCGGCGGCCTATGGGTCAAGGCCGGTCACTCGGTCCTGTTCTCATCGCGCCATCCGGAAGAGCTGAAGCCGCTGACCGATAGCCTCGGCCCGCTTGCCAAGGCTGGAACGGTTGGAGACGCGCTGGACTTTGGCGATGTCATCCTGGTGGCCGTGCCCTACAAGGCGATCCCGGAGCTTGCCAAGGATTACGGTCCCAAGTTCGCGGGCAAGATCGTGATCGACCCTGCCAACGCGGTTGCCCGTCGCGACGGCGAGGACCTGCTGAAGGAGACGAAAGAAAAAGGCATCGGTGCGACGACGGAATCGTATCTCAAGGGCTCTCACGTGGTGCGTGCATTCAACTCGATGAGCTATACCCACTTCGTGAAGGAAGCGCACCGTGCAGGCGATCCGATGGCTATACCCATTGCGGGCGACGACGAGCGCGCGGTCCAGGTCGCCTCGCAGCTGGTGCGCGATGCAGGTTTCGAGCCGGTGGCAGTGCCCCTTGCCCGGGCGCAGGAGTTCGCGCAGGGCGGCCCCCTTTATGGCCAGCAGCTCACCGGCAAGGCTTTGCGGGAGCGCTTCGGTCTCGCCAAATGACGGAATCCGATGCAGACGCCGCCACGGCGTCCAACAACCAGTTTCATCGCCTCCTTCGCCGCCTGATAAATGTGACACCAGCCGAGCTTCCTGCGCTCGGCTGGTGCTGGTTCTACATTTTCTCGGTCCTTGCCTCGTACTACATCCTGCGTCCGATCCGCGATCAGATGGGCGTGGCCGGCGGGGTGAATAATCTGCCATGGCTGTTCACGGGCACGTTAATCGCCATGCTGGTCTTGAACGTGCCGTTTTCCGCACTCGTGAAGTTTTTGCCGCGCAAGCAGTTCATTTCGCTGTCCTACCGTTTCTTCGCTTTCTCCATCCTGGTGTTCGGTGCGGCGCTGCACTGGGCCACACCGGAGCAAGTGGTATGGATTGGTCGATTCTTCTTTATCTGGATCTCGGTGTTCAATCTTTTCGTCGTCTCGATCTTCTGGTCGATGGTGGTCGATATCTTCAACTCCGACCAAGGCAAGCGGCTGTTTGGATTCATCGCGGCAGGCGCAACCCTCGGTGCGATTGTCGGGGCGAGCGTGACGGCTTCTCTGGCTCAGTTGGTGCAGCCGGCCTTTCTGCTTGTCGGCGCCGCCATTCTGCTTGAGATATCGACCTTCTGCGTGCGGAGACTGTCTCGACTCTCGGAAAAGATGAGCGATCGGCCGCATCCCGAGCGTAACGAGCAACCGATCGGCGGTGGTGTGATGGCCGGATTCGTCGATGCCGTGCGCTCGCCCTATCTGCTAAACACGGCGATCTTCTTATTGCTTTACGCGGTAACATCCACGTTCCTGTACTTCAGCCAGGCCAGCGTCGTCTCCGAGAGCTTCACCAGCCGCGGCGCGCAGACAGCCTTTTTTGCCACGATCGACCTGAGCGTGAATGTGATCACACTTGTCGTGCAGATTTTCTTTACCGGGCGCCTGGTGCGCTGGCTGGGCGTTGCGGTGGTGCTGGGTTTGCTTCCTGCGCTGAGCATGCTGGGCTTTGGAGCGATCGCAGTAGTTCCGACGTTGGCGGCCGTCGCATCATTCCAGGTGCTTCGCCGTGCCGGCAATTACGCGCTCAGTCAGCCCGCGCGCCAGGTCTTGTACACAGTCGTGTCCCGGGAAGACCGCTACAAGGCGAAGAATTTCATCGACACCGCGGTGTACCGCGCCGGCGACCAGGTGGGAGCCTGGTCCTATGCGCTCGTCGGATTTATTGGCTGGGGGATCAAGGAAGCCAGCATCATCGCGATTGTGCTTTCGGCGCTATGGCTCGCCAACAGCCTCTGGCTCGGCAAACGACAGGAGGTCTTGGCCGAACAGCAGGCGATTGCTGATCGGAACAATGCTGAGGCGGCAGCCACGGCGTAACCGTGTCCGGCGCGCGTCGCTCGCTGGACGGGCGGCTTCACACCGCTGCAAACCATGGCGCCGCTACTTACGTCACTCATCAGTGGCTACCGATCGCGTGGAGGCAATATGGACAACATCCTTGGATCGTCGCGTCGGTCGGCGTTGGCAGCCGGTCTGGCCGTTTCTGGTCTTGGCTTGTCGGCCAGTCACAATCACAAACCCCCGAGTCAGTCATGACCCGACCCATCCCTCCGAAGTCGAGAGCTACTTGCCGGCCTCCCAATGAGCGATGATGCGCTTGCGC
>DATFVD010000390.1:0-3823 GCA_035260505.1 Terriglobales bacterium | reverse complement strand
GCGAGCCACCACCAGGGGGATCTTACAGCCGTAACGCGTTTGCCCAACATTGAAATGATGTCGTAGCGCGCAGCATCTACCGTTGCACGCTGTCGTGAGCTAGGCACCGACAACCAGGGTCGTGAAACTCAGCGGGGATCGCCCGCTGAGGATTCTTTTTGTGGGACCCTGAGAAACAGGAAAAAGATCAAGATGCGAAGCGAGCTTCGTTCCCGGAAAGAGCCCATCGGGCATTAGTGAGAAGGGCTGAGATCAGATTTCGAAAGGTGCGGCCCCCGAGTTTGACCTCGGAGGCCGTAAAAGTTCGATAAGTAATGGCTGTGCGGCCGACGTCGCAGATGGGTCACCGGACTCATGCGCCACAACGAAAATCATCGGCCGGTAGGGATTAGCGTCCGTCGGAGGGTAAGGACCGCTCTATAAAGCTGGTACAGCGCCGCCATCAATTCGCAAATCCGCTCCGGTGATGTAACTGGCAAGCGGGCTACACAAGAAGACAACGGCGTGCGCGACCTCCTCAGCGCGACCAATTCGGCCGAGTGGCACCTGTGAAACTTTCAAAAAAAGCCTCTCTATTTCGCCCCAGGAAGCGCCGTTCGCGACCCAGCCGTTCGTAGTTGCTATCTGACGAAGTTGTATTTCTAGTTTCGGCGTGTGGATCATACCGGGAGAAACCGTATTAACCGTCACTCCCGATGCCCCGAGCGCTTTGGTCAAGGACAGGCTGAGATTATTGATCGCAGCCTTGCTTGCTCCATACTCCGGACCGGTAGGTTGAGGCATCACACCGGCCACGCTCGAGACATTCACAATTCTGCCCCAACTAGACTGCCGCATCGGCGGTAGAAGATGATTGATTAGTCTTACGGCAGCCAGAACGTTCCGATCGTAAGATTCGGTCCAAGCGCGAATCTGAGTCTTTTCCCAAAATAGCCGATCGCCTGGTCCACCGGCGTTGTTAACGAGGATATCGATGCCACCTAGCTGCTCGATCGCGCTTTTAGCTACGTTATGCGCTTCATCTTCGACCGTGAGATCTCCGAGAACTACGGCAGTTTTACCACCATGAGCCTCGATTTCCGCCGCAACAGCGTATGTGCGTTCTGGTTGGCGTCCGTGGATAGCAACTGCAACACCCTCTGCAGCAAGGGCTCGCGCGATCGCCTCTCCCATGCCGATGCTGCTACCGGTGACTAACGCGCGCTTCCCCTGCAATCGCAAATCCATAGCGAAAGATCCTCTCTCCAGGCCGTCGATATCCAGGCTTTGAACGGCGGTGACCCGGTATAGGGCCAGCGTCGTTACAGCACGATTACAGAGTGGAAACCTCGACTACACCCGAAACCGCTGGGGACGAGGAGAGCGATGCCGCCGGCCGTCCGTTCAGGGTCAAACTGAGAAAAACTCAGTATGAGCAGATGTTTTCCGAGTTGCCTCTGAATGCGGACATTGATCGGTTCTCGCACGCCCGGAATTAGACGCGCCAGTCTTGGTGTTAGTTCATGAGGTAGTAGGCCGCCTACGGAGAACCTCATACGCCGAAGACGAAAGACAGATACCTTTACTCGGCAGCCTGACTGCGACCATATGCTTCGGAAATCATGTAGCCGGACAGCGTGCCATAAGCGGTGCCCCACGCATCCGCCACTTCCGGCGTCCAGCCATCCCCCAGAGCCTTCTCCAGCGTCCACAGCAAGGCGGCGCCGACCACCGGATAGTGCTCCGCCTTCGCACCGTAGTTGACATGCCGCTTTGCCAGTGCGCTGGCGGCCGGCAAAACCTGTTCGAGATTGCCAAGACCTTTCACCACCCCAGTCAGCATTGCCATCAGCTTGCGGCGCTGCTCGATCATATCGTCGGGAAACATTGCTTTCATCTGCGGGGCGATGTCGAACAGACGATCATAAAATAGCACGGCTGCGGCTTCCGAAATCAATGCAACCTTGGCAAAACTGTCCTGAACCAGTGCGACTTGTTTCGGCGTCATTGCAATTCTCCATCTGTTCGGTTTCCCGCTACTGATAGGCGCCGCCTAAATTGGGCTGGCTGTGCTACCGCACGATTTCAGTCTCTAAAAAAATGGTTGCGTTTGTAGCCGGGCGAACAAGCTCTTGGTGAAAATGAAACGAAGCGCGGCTTTCCGCTGAGGTCCGGTTTGGGTCCAAAAACTGACCTGGCAGCCCCGAAATCCAACTTCCGCTTTACGGCCGAAAGCGGACACAAGTCGGACATCGCGCCATGTCCGCGAAGTGCCAATAGCGGAAGCAATCCAGACAATACAGCCGGAGCCGATCGTGCCCCGGCGTCAGCCCGGGCGGAGACTCGGGCATTGACTTCGGGGGCTAGGCTGAGGCGTCGGCAAAGCTTCTCTGCTTCTGCGTAGCTTTTCATCGCCACTACGGACGTCCGTGATCGATTTTGGATGGAAACGATATGGTCCCCGCGTCGACGCGGGAGGGAACTTTCGGTTTCGCTCCGAGTCATATTTGTGACGCGATGCGGCCTGGCGCGGAGGAGGGATTCATGTCGAAGTCCCGCATTGGAATGGCTGCGGCCGGCGTTGCCATGGTCGCTCTGGGAGCGCTGCCGAGCGCGGCCGAGGCGGGCTTGCGCCTGCGCGTTGGTGGCCCCGTCGGTGTCGCGCGCTTCGCGATGGCCAGCATGCTGTCGGTCGCAGGTCTCCGCCACGCACGCATGGCAGCACGCCACAGCCGCGTCCGAACCGCTGCCTTAAGACCGCAAGATCTCCGCTCCGCCGCCGAGTCGATCCACCCGAGTGCGCGTGCGCAGCTCACTGGCGTCGCGGCGCTGGCCGGCTGGCAGGGCGGCCGAGCTGCGCAAGGCTGGTGGCAGCACGCCGACGGTTCATACGGCTGGGTCGGTCCGCTGTTCTGGCCGTTCGCCTATAGCGATCTTTATGACTACGCGCTTCTCAGTGACGGTAGCGGCTTCTGGGCCTATGGCTACGGCGATCTCTACGCCGCGATCTTCTCGCCTTACGCTGCCAGCGATCTCTCAGCGTTCGCGGCCGAGCGCCCTGCCGGGAGGCGGCATCGCAAAGCGCCCTCCGTGCAGGAGCTCTGCGGCGCTGACACCGCCAAGATGACCGGCCTTCCCCTCAAGCGGATCGGCCGGGTGGTCGCGGCGAACAAGGCACAGCGCACAGCCTTCGACGAGCTCGCGAGCGCCTGGACTTCCGCCGGCGACACCATCCGCGCCTCCTGTCCAACACAGGCCGCAACCACCGCGCTGGAGCGGTTCGCGGCCATGCAGAGCCGCGTCAACGCGATGCTGAGCGCGGTTGCGGCCGTTCAGCCACCGTTCCAAAAATTCTACGATCTCCTGAGCGATGAGCAGAAGGCGCGGCTCAACGCGCCCCAACGCGACCGCCGCGCCAACGCCGCGGCCGCGAAGCTGAAGGAGATGCAGGACGCCGCCTGCCAGGCGAGCCGCGAACTGCAGGACGAGCAACAGGCCGAAAAGCAATACCGCGAGCTCGTCGCCCAGCAATGGCCCCTCGACGACATCGCCGCCAGCCTGAAACTGAACGATAGCCAACGCGCCGCTCTCGAAGTGGTGCAGGACACCACGATGGGTACTATGGAAGCCTTAAGCGCATGCCCGCCAAAGGACGCGCTCACCCCGCCGGCCCGCCTTAAGGCCGCAAAGGCGCGGTTGGAAGCGATGCGAGAGGCGATCAGAAGCGTGAACGACGCGGTCGACGATTTCCATGCGGACCTGAGTGACGAGCAGAAGACGCAGTTCGAGGGGCTCGGGCCGAAGAAGCGGGGGGTATGATTTTTCCATCCCCAAACGAGACTTT
>DATFVD010000389.1:0-2085 GCA_035260505.1 Terriglobales bacterium | reverse complement strand
GCCGGCGGGACGCCGGCGCTACAGAGGATAAGAGGAAATGGCGAAAGAAAAGTTTGAGCGGACAAAGCCGCACTGCAACGTAGGGACGATTGGTCACATTGACCATGGCAAGACGACGTTGACGGCGGCGATCACGAAGGTATTGCAGAAGCACAACCCGAAGATAGTGTTTCGGTCGTTTGATTCGATCGACAACGCTCCGGAAGAAAAGGCGCGCGGGATCACGATTGCCACGGCGCACGTCGAGTACGAGACGGCGAACCGGCATTATGCGCACGTGGATTGCCCGGGGCACGCGGATTACATCAAGAACATGATCACGGGCGCGGCGCAGATGGATGGCGCGATCTTAGTCGTTGCGGCGACGGATGGTCCGATGCCGCAGACGCGCGAGCATGTGCTGTTGGCGCGGCAAGTCGGCGTCCCATACATTGTTGTCGCGCTGAATAAGTGCGATGCGGTGGACGATCCGGAGTTGCTGGATCTGGTGGAGCTGGAAGTACGCGAACTGCTGAAGGCGTATCAGTATCCTGGCGATGACGTGCCGGTGATCCGTCTGTCGGCCTTGGGCGCGTTGAACGGCGAAGAGAAGTGGGAGAAGCAGGTCGACGCTTTGATGGAGGCGGTGGACAAGAGTGTTCCGCAGCCGGTGCGGGAGTTGGATAAGCCGTTCCTGATGCCGATCGAAGATATATTTTCGATTCAGGGGCGGGGCACGGTGGTGACGGGCCGGATTGAACGCGGCAAGGTGAAAGTAGGCGAGGAATCGGAGATTGTCGGGTTCCGCGAGACGCGCAAGACGGTGGTGACGGGCGTGGAGATGTTCAAGAAGCAGCTGGATGAGGGCATGGCGGGCGACAACGCGGGGTTGCTGCTGCGCGGCATCGCGAAGGAAGATGTGGAGCGCGGGATGGTGCTGGCGAAGGGTGGATCGATTACGCCGCACACGAAGTTCAAAGCTGAGGTTTACATCCTGACGAAAGAAGAAGGCGGGCGGCATACGCCGTTCTTCAAGGGATATCGTCCACAGTTTTATTTGCGGACGACGGACGTGACGGGGATTGCGGAGTTGCCGGCGGGCACGGAGATGGTGATGCCGGGAGACAACGTGAGCCTGGTGATCGAGCTGATCACGCCGGTGGCGATGGAAAAGGGATTGCGGTTCGCGATCCGCGAAGGCGGGCACACGGTGGGCGCGGGCACGATCGCGGAGATTGTGACGTAGTCGGCGTTTGTGGAAGCTGCGGAGCTTTGCTCCGCTTGGACGGGCGTGTCGCGCGTCCCCACACGAGCAAGTCGCGAGACAGAAAGCGTCTCGCGCAAGCAGGAAGCCAAGAGCTAGAAGCTAAGAGCTGGTTTAGGGAGTGAGCAATGCCCCGAGAGATTATTACGCTGCAGTGTGGTGATTGCAAAGAGCGGAACTATTCGAAGACCAAGAACCGCAAAACGACACCGGACCGTCTGGAACTGAAGAAGTTCTGCAACCGGTGCCGCAAGCACACCGCACACAAAGAAGTTAAGTAGTCAGCCGTCGGTTATTCGCAGTCAGCGGTTTGACTGAGAACTGACAGCTGAGAACTGTTTTTAGGGGCGTAAGCTCAACGGTTAAACTGTCGGTCTCCAAAACCGAACTTGGGGGTTCGAATCCCTCCGCCCCTGCCAGAGTTTTGGAACTGAATTAAAGGCCAGGTCCGTGATGGGAGTAGAAACGAAGAAAATGGCGAACTCAATCGCAACAGCGAGCGGCGATTTCGGCGATAGGCTCAAGTCCTGGCCCGAGCGGATCAAGGGCTTTTACAACGACGTGCGCACGGAGATGAAGAAAGTCACTTCGCCATCGCTCAAGGAAGTCCAGGGAACGACAACGGTCGTCATTATTACCGTCTTTCTGTTTGCGTTGTATTTTTTCTTGGTTGATTTGGCGATCAGCAACAGTCTGGAACGGATGCTGCATTATTTCTCGCGCCATTAGGCGGCGAGCGAAAGAAGCGATTTGATGCCGGATACGGATACGAATAAAGAGAAGAACGAAAGCGCTACGGTTGGGGTTGGCTCAGAAGGTGAAGGCCAGCAGGCGCCGCCTTC
>DATFVD010000388.1:0-7934 GCA_035260505.1 Terriglobales bacterium | reverse complement strand
CGGAAAAACGAGGATCGGTTGGCCGGAGTGCCCGAACACGAGCGACTCCATGTCGCGCCCTAATTCGTGGCTGTATTGTTTGTTGTATTCGCGGTGCATGCGCGCGAGGATTGTAACCGAACCGCGCGGCCTTCGGCATCTGCCTGTTATGAACGACGCGCCGTTTATACCGGTTCTTCAAATCCCAAGGGTCAGAAAGATCAGAAGGAAGGTGAGAAAGAAGAACAAAATTAGGGTTCTGAGACGCATGGAGCCGCCGAGCCGCAGTGAATTATTGCCCGATTGGTCCGCCGCGCGGATTGATTCCAAGATGCTTCAGCTTCGATTGCAGCGTTGTCCGCTTTAACCCTAACCGCACCGCCGCCCCTTTTGGCCCGCCAATCTGCCCGTGGCTCTCCCGCAAAGCGCGTAGAATATGTTCGCGTTCCGTCGCCTCCAGCGTTTCATCCACGGTTTTCTCCTCTGTGCCAGTCGGAGCCAGTTCGCTTAACGGCGCAACCAGCACCGAACCTTGCGTCAGAATCACCGACCGCTCGATAAAATTCTCCAGTTCGCGCACGTTCCCTGGCCACTCCCACTCAATGAGAGCGTCCATGGTTCTCTTTGGAATGCTTGCGATCGACTTGTTCATCCGCCGGGCACATTTCTGCACAAAGTGTTCCACCAGCAACTGAATGTCCTCCCGCCGTTCCCGTAATGGCGGCAAGCGGACCGGAAACACGTTCAGCCGGTAATACAAATCGCTGCGGAACTCGTTCTGCCGTACGAAATCGACCAAATCGCGGTTCGTCGCTGCAATTAAACGAAAATCTACTTTCAGCGTTTGCGTTCCACCCAGCCTCTCGAACTCCTGATCCTGCAAAACCCGCAATAGCTTCGGCTGCAACGCCAGCGAAATCTCCCCGATCTCGTCGAGAAACAAGGTGCCCTTGTCGGCCAGTTCGAGTCGTCCTATTTTCCTGCTTACCGCTCCGGTGAATGCGCCTTTCTCATTCCCGAATAACTCGCTCTCCAGCAGCCCCGACGGAATGGCCGCACAATTCAATTTGATGAAGCTATTTTCGGCGCGCCGGCTCAACCGGTGGATCGCCCGCGCCACCAACTCCTTGCCCGTTCCCGTTTCGCCCAGCAGCAGCACGGTGGCATCGCTGGCCGCTACTTTCCCCACCTGCTCCATAACGGCTTGTAGAGGCTTGCTCTGGCCAATGATTTCCCCGAACCCCAGTTCGGCATCGATTTCCTGCTCGAGATAGAGCTTTTCCTCCGTAAGCTTCTTCTTGGCTTCGCGTAATTGTTCCTCGTTTTGCCGCAAGGCTTCCTCGGCGCGCTTGCGATGGTCCTCCGCCTGCCTCCGTTCGGTGATGTCCTGCACCAAAGCCATGTGCCATCGTCGCTGCTCTCCTTTACTCCACATCGGCACCACCAGAATCTTGACCCAGCGCACTGATCCATCCGGGCGAAGATACCTCTTGTCCATCTCGTAATTTGCCAGCTTTTCCTCGGCCAGTTGCTTCAGGTATTCGCTGCCGTGGTCAACATCGTCGGGATGGGTAATGCTGCCCACGTCGATCCGCAGCAGTTCTCCTTCACTGCGCCCAGCGATTTCGCAGAACTTCGGATTGGCTTGCAGGAATCGCCCGGTGTGCGAATCCACCAGACAAATGCCAACCGGAGACCGCTCGTAGACTGTCCGGAATCGCATTTCACTTTCGCGCAGCGCTTTCTCCGCCTGCTTCAACTCTGTCAGGTCGATCGATGCCCCGACCACTCCCCGCGTCTTGCCCGCCTCATCCAGCAGCGGAACCGCGTTCACTACTGTTTCGCGCTCGCTGCCATCCGCAAATACCATCGTCAGGACGCGTCCATATACCGGCTCTCCCGTGGCCGCTGCTTGCTGCATAGGCAACATATCGGCCGGAATCTCCACACCGTCTCGCATTAGCCGGAAGGCGGATCGCTCCCCGGGCGCAGCGCTCTTCGAAAAGTTCTCGCCCGCCGGCACACGCATCTGTTCGTATGCCGCCCGGTTGCCCGTCATTCGCCGGCACTCGGCGTCATGTGCGATGCAAACCGGTACTGGCACCGCTTCCAGCACTGTCTCCAGTTCCGTCGCTCGCGCCCGTTCCCGTGCTTCACTCTCCCGTAACGCCTCCTCCGCCCGCTTCCGCTCGGTAATGTCGCGCACAACGCACACTGCGTGAGTGATCCCTGTCGAGCCTTCCAACGGAAAATACGTTGCCCATATATCCCTCTCGCCGATCTCTGGATATCGATACCTAATCTCGTAGCTGACGACTTTCCCCCGCAAACACTCGTCCAGTTTGTGCTTGATCACTGACTCAAACGCGTCCGGGTTCAATACCTCCGGTACCAAGCGTCCTACAACATGTTCTTTCGTCAAACCCCGATAGGCCAGGTACACCCGGTTCGCGATTACGTACCGATATTCCCGGTCCACCACCGTGATCTGTTCTTCAAGGTTCTCTACCACTCTTCCGAACTCTCGCAGCCTCTCCTCGGCTCGCTTCTTCGCTGTGATCTCGCGCGACACGGCCACGATATACTCCCGGTCCAGTTGCACGTGTCGTAAATTCATCTCCGCCCGAAGAGTTGTTCCATCCTTCCGCCGATGCGATCTTTCCATGATTGCGAATCCCGGGTCCGTCGACTGCTGTCGCAGCCACCCGCGCAAACGTTCGCCAGAGTCCGGATCGATGTCAAAAACGGTCATGGACAGAAGCTCTTCCCGGCTATACCCCAGTTCCACGCATGCCTTCTCATTCACATCGAGGAAACGCAGGGTCTCTGTATCGAGGACCTCGATGGCATCGTTGGATTGGTCCAGCAGCGTGCGGAAGAGCGTCAGTTCGTGTAGCATCCGCTCCCGCTCCCGCGCCGTCTTCAGCAGCTCTTCGTTGGTCGCGCGCAGTTCCTTCTCCGCCCGCACCCGTTCCGTGACGTCGTGAGCGATTCCTCGCACGATCGGAGTTGCCACTCCCTCGGTTCGCAGTGTGTTGTGATATTCCCAGATGCGCTGCTCTCCCGATCGCGTCATGACCGCCATCAGCCCGCGAGATTCCCCGGTGCGCTCGATCTCGCGCAGGTAGTCTTCAAAATGACTCCGGAATTGCGGGTCAAGAAAGTCCCGCATCGGCTTCTGCAGCATTTCTTCTACGCTGTAACCCAACAGACGCGCTGGACCGGGATTGACCGACAGGAATCGGCCTTGAAGGTCGTGGACGCACAGCAGGTCCTGGCTGTGCTCAACTAGATCGCGATACCAGTCTTCGTTTTCTTCCAGGGCCCGCCGGATCGGGTCCCACGCGACTGGCAATTCTTCCGGGAAGTGGCGCTTCCGTTCCCCAGGGTGCAATGCCATGGCTCACCCATCGGCGAGACGCTTGGAATCTTATACTCGTGATCGGCCAGATCGAATTCCAGCGACCGCCCCAATATTTAATTTTCAGAGGTCTTTCGAACGGCGCCTCCTAAAATCACCCACTAACTTCTCCGAGGCACGGGGATACCGTCGGTCTTTCCGGGAGAGTCTAGCAGAATATCGTCTTCGTTACACCTTGTAAGTAGCGTCCCTGGATATTCGACTGCTCGGCGGGTAACCACCCCACTTCGAAAATGGTATCTTCCGTAATCTTTCCGCCAAAAGAATCACTGTGTAGTCTGAATGTAAGCCACAACATGGCGAATTTCTCAGAGATCTGGATCTGAGTCTCTAATACTGAGTTGTCCAAGGACGCCACCGCCCCTATGTCTTCTCCTACGAATGGTGCACCGAATATAGCTCCGTCCGCTCCGCGGGCGGCAGCCGCCGCGGCCACTGCCGCTGCGCCGATGTCGACTCCCGAGCTCCTGGCGGCGATGCTAAGAACTTCGCCGAAGATCAGCGATCTATTTTTTTCGCCCGGGAAGCCACCGCTCGTGGAAATTAGTGGAAAACTGGCCCCGGCCGGAGCGACTCGCGCCCTCACCAATGACGATACTCGGCGCCTTGCGACCGATCTCATTGGCAGCAACCAGGATGCAATTGATAACCTGAAGCAACTCGGTTCCTGCGATGTGTCCTACAGTTTGTCCGGTGCGCATCGCTTTCGCGTCAACGTCTTCATGCAGCGCGGTTCCTGCGCCATTGTGATGCGGGTAATTCCCGGCAAAGTGCCAGACTTCGAATCGCTGAACTTGCCTTCGGAATTGAAGAAGATCGTCAGCCTGCGCAATGGAATCGTGTTGGTGACCGGGCCGACCGGCTCCGGCAAATCGTCCACCCTGGCCGCCATCATCGACAGAATCAATAAAGAGCAGTCCTATCACGTGCTCACGATCGAGGATCCGATAGAGTTCCTGCACCCGCACAAGAGCTGCATTGTGAATCAGCGTGAATTGCACAGCGATACGCCGAGTTTTGCCCTGGCTCTAAGGGCGGCCCTGCGCCAGGCTCCCAAAGTGATTCTTGTAGGAGAGATGCGAGACAAGGAAACCATCGAGATCGCGATGGAGGCGGCAGAAACGGGTCACCTCGTCCTCTCCACACTGCATACTATCGATGCGTCGAAGACGGTGGAGAGAATCGTCGGAGTTTTCCCGATGGCCGAGCAGCACATTCTCCGTAACCGCCTGGCCAAGAGCTTTCGCTACATCGTTTCGCAAAGGCTCATCCCTCGTAAGGATGGCACTGGACGGGTGGCTGTGATTGAAATATTGAAGTCCACTCTGCGCACTCGTGAATATGTCGAGAAAGGTGAATCCGACGGCAAGACGTTGCTCGATGCAATGCGCGTCGGAGGGGAAGAGGGGATGCAGCATTTTGACGGCGACATCGAAAGACTGATCCGTGATGGGACCATCGACATGGACACAGGACTGGCGTACGCCACCAACCCCGGGAATCTTCTGTTGGAAATGTCCGATCTAAAACTCGAGGCCGAGGCCGATCCGCTGCTCGAGACCAGCGCCACCTAGGGGAGCACTTGGCGTCTTAACTCGGGACGGCCGCAATGCTACCTGCTAGTCTGTGACGAAAAACCCCGCCCAGGCAAAGCTTGGGCGGGGCACCCTCTAGAACTCAGACGGTCGCAATCGGTCGTGCCACTCGCCTCGCTATTTCAGTGACGCGAGCAGAGTCTCTTCTGTGGCGGACGCGTTCGAGGCGCGCAGTTCGGTCTCCGCTCTGCTCTCCGGCAGGCGGTAGGTGATGTTGCTGCCCTCGAGCTTGATCCCCGACAGGAAGTAACGTTCTCCGTAACGCTTGAAGACAAGCGCGTAATGAGAGGCGTCTTGTTTGCCCTCCGCCTGAGACGACGTGGACACCAGGGCCACCTTTGCCTCGGTGTTGCGAATCACCAGAGTCTTGCCGTCCATGGTGAACGCCTGCACGACGTATTCGCCGGCAGGAACGGTCTTGTTTGCGACCATGAACTCAAATGGCACCTGGGCCACGATCCTGGTGCTGCCGATCAGTTGCGCAGCCGCCATGCCCGAGAGCACCACTAACGTCACTACCACTAACCATTTTGCCTGCTTCATAAACTGCCTCCGAGAGCTAATCAGCTCAGCGGGGAAGTGATTGCTATCTTGCCTCGGGTTCAAGAAAACGTCCATGGAGCCGGTCTGAAGCGGTCTGAATTGATATGAAGAATGCTCTGGCTGAACTGCCTCCGTCAGGGAAACGGGGTGCGTTAGTCAACCTGACTAGACTAGAAGGACGACATACGAAAGTAGGTTTGCAAAGTTGTCGATGGCCTCTCTCCGCCTGCCTTTTCAATAACTTAGCCCCGTAAAATCCCAAATTTCCCCGCTTAACCCCGTTTTTCTCCCCTTCATTGCCTTCTTCGTGCTTAAAGGTCACGGTTTCAATAGGATCACTGTGACCCATTCCACGCATTGAAACTTCCAGGTTTCCTCGTGGAAAAGTCTATTTACGCAGGTTCCCGCATGCGGGGCTGCGGGGATAGTTCCAACTCCCGAGCTAAAGAAAGCGAGAGCAGAATGCATAAGCCGATCAAATATGTTGAGAAGGCCGTAACCGTTGCCGCCACGGGCGCATGGGCAGTTTTTGAACGCCTGAACCGCGTTGCTCCGAATGCGTCGCCGACTCCGAAGTGGTCCGATAAGCCCCTGCTCAAGTCGTGGGAAAAGTCGAAGCCGCCGCTCGGCTGGCCGCGCTCGACTGATTCGCTTTGTCCGAAGTGCGTGCCCGAAATACGGCAGCAGATTCTTGACGGCCATCTACCGGTCGATGTTCTGATGGACGAAAAAGTCGGCGAGATCAAGGCCCAGATCGTCGAACGTGATG
Source organism: Terriglobales bacterium (assembly GCA_035260505.1). GTDB lineage: Bacteria > Acidobacteriota > Terriglobia > Terriglobales > Acidobacteriaceae > Acidiflorens. Next base: position 1,627 of record DATFVD010000388.1, on the reverse strand, counting down.
GCAAGATCTGGATGGTCAAGGACTGCGTCAAGCACGGTCACTTCGAAGACTTGATGTCGATTGACACGGAATTCTCGCAGCACCTGGAAGAAGTTTTCCCCGGCCGCGATATCAAGGCCCACAACGACGAGAAGCTGCATCACCACGGTTCGTCCACAGTGAAGTATGGACGTGGTTCGGTGCTCACCGTCGATCTTACAAATCGCTGCAACATGATGTGCGATCCCTGCTTTATGGACGCGAATCAGGTTGGCTACGTCCACGAACTTACGTGGGAAGAAATCAAGACCGTGCTCGACAACGCGATTACCATCAAGCCGCGGCGTCAGATGTCGGTGCAGTTCTCCGGCGGCGAGCCTACGCTGTCTCCGTACTTCCTGGACGCGGTTCGTTATGCCCGCAAGGTTGGATACAACAGCGTGCAGGCCGCAACCAACGGGATTGAGTTCGCCAAGAGTTTTGAATTCTGCCAGCAGGCGGTTGAAGCGGGAATGCGTTACGCCTATCTGCAGTTTGACGGGATCGGCAACGCGGCTAACGATCATCGCGCCGTCGGTAACCTGTTCGATGTGAAATTGAAAGCGATCGACAACCTGCATCGCGCGGGCTGCGAAATCGTCCCCGTGGTCACCATCATCAACGGGATCAACAACGAGCAGGTCGGACGCATCATTCAGTTCGCGCTCGACAATCCGAAGAAGATCGGATTCCTGAGCTTCCAGCCGGTTTCGTTCACCGGCCGTGACGAAGCCATCACCGACGATCGCCGGCAAGCCCAGCGTTACACCCTGGCGCACCTGGCGCACGACGTCAAAAATCAAACTGGCTTCGGCGTCCCGGCCCGCGACTGGTATCCAATTAGCTTCATGAGCACGTTCTCCGACTGGGCCGATGTTATGCACGCTCAGGATTCCAATAACGATTGGGGCCAACTCTCTTGTGGTTGCCATCCGAATTGTGGGACGGGGATGGCTTTGATGATTGATAAGGAGACTAAGGAAGCAGTTCCGGTTACTGCTTTTCTTAAGGGCGATCAGCTGGCTAAGGACATTGCCAAAGTCAACGATGCGGCTCGCAGTAAATTTTGGACCGTGTTCGGCATGGCTTTGGCTTTGATGAAGAACTACGATTCATTCCAATCGCCGAAGCACTTCAAGATGACGGACCTGCTGAAGAAGTTCGACAAGAACTTCAATGCCACGGGCAAGAACTATGGCAAGGTTGGTCCGGACAGGACGATTGACGACGTGATGAAGCGGCGTCAGGACCGATGGAATTTCCTGTTCATCGCCGGGATGTGGTTCCAGGATCTGTTTAACTACGACTTCCGGCGGACTGAGCAGTGCATCATTCCTTATGCGACGCAGGAAGGCGAGATCAGCTTCTGCGCTTACAACACGGGCGTGGGCTGGCGCAACATCATTGAAAAGATGCACATGACTTCGACGCTTACGAAGTGGTACGAAGAGCACGGACGTCACGAGATCTTTGCGGGTGGCAAGAAGGTCAACATGGAGGACAAAGAGCACGCCCTCTATCTCCGTGAAGAAATCGTCACCCACGAAGTGCAGCACGATCTTGACAAGCTGGGCATTGCGAAAACGGCGCGCGAAGAGAAGAAACGCGC
>DATFVD010000387.1:0-3133 GCA_035260505.1 Terriglobales bacterium | reverse complement strand
TGCGCGCTCATGCGAAATCCGTAGGGGATGGGTTCGAAGTTTTTCTGCTTTTCGTGAATTGATTTTTGCGAACGCCACCACCATGCCTGATGGACGAAGGGACCATGCGCGGGATCCATCAGGCCGATGATGCCGTGGTCGACGGAGCAAGGCAGGTCGGCGGTGAGATACGCGAGTTTGTAATGCTCGCTGAATTTCGGAATCTCGGGGGCGGGAGTGGACGCGGGCGCGGGCTTCGAGAATCCAGCGCCGGCTGGGCCGGGATCAGGAATGAAGACCCAGATGAAGTCGTCGCGCTCTTCGCAGGGATAGCTGCCGGCGTAGATGCGGTCGATTTTCAGAGTCTGCTCCGGGACGAGCGACGGAATCAGCTTGCACTGACCGGAGTGGGCGTCAAATCTCCAGCCGTGATAAGAACATTCGACTTGTTGGCCGTCGAATTGCCCGCAGGAAAGGGGCATTCCACGATGGGGGCAGGCGTCGCGCAGGGCAAAAGCTTTGCCTTGCTGGTCCCGACCAATGACAAGTGGTTGTTCCAGCAACATGGCCTTCGTGAGCTGTCCGCGACGAAGACGAGCACCCGGCAGCGCGCGGTACCAAAACCCGAAGAGCATGAGCGCGTCGGGCGTCTGGGACTGAAGTGGAGAGTCGTCAGGCATTGGACAGGTGAGGATACCGCAGCGGGTGCAAAATCTAAACTCTGAACCGCTGAGACGCGGAGAACGCCGAGAAAGGCGAAAACCTTAACCACAGAGGACACAGGGGAACACAGAGGGACAGAGGGGAACACACAGAAAACTCTCAAACTCTTAGAACGCGACGAACCTATGCGCGCTGTCCGGAGCGCAGACGCGTTCGTAGTTGGAAGTAGGTTCCCCGCGCTACGCCAGGCTGCTCGATGTGGGTCAGGAAGAGCTTGCGCAGGGCGGCGGTGGTCAAGCGTCCCTCGATATACGCGTCATAGAGATCGGTGCCTGTGAGATATCCAAGTTGCTGGGCGACGTATTCGTACTTGTGGCCGGTGAAGTCTGGAGCCTGCGCAGCGCGGCCGTTGGTTTGACGATGTTGGGTCAGGAAGTCGAGAGCTGCGACGGCGTCGGCGAAGGGCAGCGAAGTCTGGTGTTCGAGATCGTCACGAGTCACGTCGAACAGATTCGCAATGTCGGCATCGCGGAGAGCGGGACGCGCGGGATACAAGATGCGCGATCCAAAAAAGGCGAGCGCATGCTCGAAGACGGCCACATAAAACGCATCGTCACGATCTAACGAGGATACGCCTGGCGGGCCGACCGGTGCGGCGTGCTGGGCCAAAGCTTTGCCATTCGAGAGATTCGGCAATCCGCGACAGGCTTGATGAAGGAAGCGGGTGGCATCCTCCGCGGAAGAGGTCATGTGAAACTGACGCACATATACGGCGTTAATCGGCGTGAGGTAGACGCTCCCGCGCTCGCGGACCTGACGCAGCAGCGATCGGCGTTGTTCTGCGGTGAATCCCTTGCGTGACAGCAGGCGCCGCAGAAGCGCGTCCGATCTGCGCGAATGGACTTCGGGCATCAAGTCGACCAGGAGCTTGGGCTGCGTGGTGTTGTGCGCCGAGTATTGGTTTATGCCCAGAAAACGCACCATGCCCTCGATCAGGTTGTAAAGCGTAGGGCCGAGGTCGGGCGCGCTATGGTCATCGCGTCCCCAGCGATCGAGACAGAGGCGGTAGTTTTCGTATTTCTCCAGCGGCGTGGCGTTGAAGACGCACAGAACATTTTCGCGGACGTCTTTACGGACCTGGACCGCTTCAACGTGGTCGTGGGCTTCTCCAGCGGCGAGCCAGTAGAGAGCGTCAACGTTCAGCAAAACGGTGAGCACGGGTTCTGCGGGAAGCTGCTGCTGTAGCAGCGCCGGCAGATGTTGAGGTGCGAGGTGCGACTCTCCGAACAACACCAGGATGAGCGCGTCCGGATTGCGGCGGCGAAGTTCGGCGACCTTATCGGCGGCGTGGCGGTCACGGGCTCCAATCTTGCGCAGGTCTTCGCGAGGCATGCAATCCAGCCCGTAGATGGTGGCGCCACGGTCACGGGCGGCGGAGAGCAGTTCGAAAAATGGAGCCCAATCGTATCCCCAATCGAGTTCGAAGCGGATGCGTTGGCGCAGCTCGGCTTCGTCAATTTCGCCGCGTAGCCATTCGTCGAGAATGTGCTGGTCGCGGGAAAAAATCGTTTCCACTCCCAGTACTATAGGTCGCCCGTGGAATTCGAAATCGCGGAGGAGCGAAGCCAGATAGCGCTGCGAGTTTGGCAGGGCATGATAGTCGCCGACCAGAACGATTCCAGACTTGGCGATTTCGTGCCGGACATTATTGGAGCCTAGAACTTTCTGGTAGGAGCAATAAGCATCGCGAAAGTCGCGCAGATATTTGCGTCCGCCGGCCGGATCCATGGCGCGGATCTGCCGCTCGACGCTGGCGATGGCGTGGAGTTGAGCGGCACTGCGCCGCGATCGTAGAATGCCGGTGGTTGCCATAAATTCGTCGTTGGTCGTTGGTCTTTGGTCGCTGGTCCTTGGTCGTTCGCTATTCGCTTCGAGCAGGGACGAAAATGAAAATTACAAATCAGCCACCTTCTTCGCCGCCTTGACTTGCTTATCACTCGTCCCTATCCTCAGTTTTCGAGGCCGCGCATTGGATGCCTCGTGGAGCGCCAACTTTGCCTCTCACGCCGGAAAACCTTACTGTTGCCACTACCGGCGCCAGCGGGTCGGTATTTCTCAAATACTTTCTACTGACCGTGGAACGCGATCCTCGGGTAAAGACAGTAAACTTCATCGCTTCTGACAGCGGCCTGCGCGTCATGGCCGAGGAGCTCGGTGTCGAAGGCCGTTCTGATCTCCTGCGTCAAATCATCGGCGCGGCTTCGACAAAGATTCAGCAGCAGTCCAACACCGATATCGGCGCCAACGTGGCCAGCGGGTCATATCCTTCGGACGCGATGGTCGTGATCCCTTGCAGCGTCGGAACCCTTGGCCGCATTGCCAACGGCACATCTTCTCGCCTGATCGAACGCGCCGCCGATGTGAGTCTTAAAGAGCGCCGGCCGCTCGTGTTGTGTGTTCGCGAGACGCCGCTGAACAAAATCCACATCCG
>DATFVD010000386.1:0-3803 GCA_035260505.1 Terriglobales bacterium | reverse complement strand
CGTCCTTCGAGGGTCCATCAGAGGCGCAAACAGGATTGGGATTGCGGCAGGTGGGAACTGCCGGGCTTCACCCTCGCCGATCTTTTCCGGACCCAGCGGAAATTTTTTACAAACAATCCTCTTCTTGAAGGGTCTAGGAAGCCCCTCTTTTTAGTTTTTTTGTAAGGTTGTTGCTCCTCGTCCTACTAAATTAAAATGGTAGCCAAGAACTCAGCCCAATGATACTGCACCACTCGTGTCCTGTCTGGCCGTTTCACGCCTTGCTGACCTATCTTGGACTGCTGGTCTCGCTGACGGTCCCGATCCGAATGGTTGCACAAACGAGCGTGCAACCGGGGACGTTCGGAGTGAAACTGAGTGGATACGAGAATCTCGTTGGTGGCGGTGCTTCCGTCGGCCGGGGAGGGGGCGCGGGTGGGAGTACCGAATCTGAAATCGAGGTCACTCCGCAATACAAGACATCGTCTGGAACCGTGTTTGCGGCCCGCGGCGTGCTCAATCTGCTGGCCGACAGCAATGCCAGTGGCGCCAGTTCTGCCTGGAGTCTCACTGTCCCAGAACTGAGCTTCTTCGCGATTGGCGATTTCGGCCGAATCGAGGTCGGAGACCGGGCTGGGTTTCCTCAGAGCTTGATCGGCTTTACGCCGTCGGAAATCGCCTTTACCAGTGCGGAATTCGGCCCGGACTCGGGCGTGAGACTCGATCCCAATGGTCGTCTCCCAACGACTTTTTTGCCACACGCGTTGGCCGATCGTATCAACGACTTGACCTATCTGGGTTACGCAGAACGCTTCTACGATGATCGATCATTTAAACTGATCTATCTGACTCCGCGTTCCGTCAGCGGCTTTTACGGTGCTGTTTCCTATACACCGTCCACTGACATATCGAGCGGCTTCAACCTCGCCGGGACCACGCGTACGCCGGCCAGCAGATTCGAAGACGCCGCCAGCCCCGGCGTTTTCCGCAACATCGTCCAGGCCGCCGTAGTTTGGAACCACCGGACCGACACCGTCGACCTGTCGACCGGATTGACGTATTCATACGCCAGGGGCTCCGCGGGCACGCATCAGACCCCCACGGTTCCCGAATCGAATTCACTCAGTGGGGGCATCTCGGTAACGTTCTACGACGCCTGGACATTCGGCCTGAGCGGTACCTATGACGGGTTCTCGACACGGCGCACGAACTCCCGTGCTAATCCATCTCCGGTCGCACCTTATGGTGTCGTGGCGAGCGTGAACTACGTCAACGGTCCCTGGACGTTCGGAGGGAATTACCAGCATGCCACGGCCGACAGCCTCACCCCGCACGCCAGCCGCGACACCGTTGATATTGCTGAACTGGGCCTCTCCTGTCTGATCGACAAGAACCACAACTTGCTCGGCATGGGCAACTATACGGACGTGAAGCTGTTTGCGAGCGTCTACTACTACCGCTTTCGCGGCGCGCAGTTCTCGAATGTCCAAACCGATCAAAACGGGGCGGTATTCGTCATCGGTGGCCGCTTTTCCTTCTTCTGACCTCATTCGTATAACCCGAAGCTAAGAGCCTCTCATCAACTTCAACCAACCGAAAGAAAACCTGCAAATGCGCAAACCGAAAATATCAAAACTGATCACATCGACTAGTCTGGTAGCAGCCGTCACGGCAGCCGCCTTCCTCGTCGAAGCTCAAACCAATGTTCCAAAGCCAAGATACCCATACGAGAAATGCTACGGCATTGCCAAGGCGGGTGAGAACGATTGCTTCGGCCAGGGGAATAGCTGTGGCGGCTCTTCCAAGAAGGATCACGATCCCCAGGCGTGGATCTATGTGCCTGTCGGAACCTGCAAGAAGATCGTCGGTGGGAAACTATCCCCGTCACGATGAAGCGACCTATCGTGGAAACAATTGGCATGGAATCCAATCATAGAAATCCGTGTGCCGTTCACGAGCGTCTCAGGGGACCGACCGTCCTGGGCCTTGAGAACTCGGTGGGAATAGGCCTGCGAACATCGCATTGTGAACGCTTCCTCGATCAGAATACACCTCCGCCAGTCATCTGGCTCGAAGTGCTCGCGGAGAATTATTTCGATCGGGGCGGCATCCGCCACAAGATGCTCTCTATGATAGCCGAACGCTATCCGATCAGCGTGCATGGCGTGGCGCTGTCGCTTGGTTCTCCGGAGGGGCTTGATACTGAGCACCTCGAACACCTGGCCTCGCTGGTGGCGGATGTTGGTCCATGCCTCGTGTCCGAGCATCTGGCTTGGAGCCGGTCGGGGGAAGTCTATTATAACGAACTTCTCCCGCTACCCCTGACGGATGAAACCCTCGACGTAGTATCCGCGAATATCGATCGGACACAGGATCGCCTGGGACGGACGATCCTCGTCGAAAACCCCTCGGGGTACCTGGAGTTTGAACAATCAACTATGGGCGAGGCGACGTTTCTTACGCGCCTCACAGAGCGAACCGGTTGTGGGTTGCTGCTCGACGTCAACAATCTGTTAATCAGCGGCTTCAATCTGGGGATTGACACGACCGAATGGCTTGCAGCGGTCCCGGCGGATGTAATCGGCGAAATCCACCTCGCCGGACACGAACATGGCGGGACGGCCGATCATCCACTGCTCATCGATACTCACGGAGCGGCGGTTACCGATGAGGTATGGGCTCTTTACGCCGCCGCGTTAAATCGGTTCGGACCGAGACCAACGATGATCGAATGGGACAGCGATGTCCCGTCGCTGGAGATGCTGCTCGAAGAGGCCGCGCGAGCCCAGCGGATCATGGATCGAGTTTTGGTAGCGTGACACGTTCGCGTATGCTTCTGCAATTACAGCGCACTTTTGCCGCCCGACTGCTGGAATCGAAGGAAAAGGGACCTTCGCCCGATAGGCTGCGCGTTGACGCGCTCGGGTTCGGGGTCCACGCTAACAATACGCGTGTCTCATTGAGAATAGCGGTCGAGAACGTCTATCCGGTAACGCGGCGGCTCGTCGGTGCCGATTTTTTCACGGCGATGGCCGAGCAATTCGTGGCCAGTCACCCTCCGAACCATGGCTGGTTGTCGGCCTACGGCGCTGATTTTGCAGATTTCGTGGCCCAGTATCGACCCGCAGCGGATTTGGGCTATTTAGCCGACGTCGCACGGATCGAGTGGGCGCGCGTCCGCGCCGCGAACGCTCCGGACGCTCCGGGTCTCGACCTGATAGCTCTGGCGCGCATGGAGACAGAAGCGTTGGAAGGTTTGCCTCTTAGCCTGCACGTGGCTGCAAGCCTCGTTTCCTCGCCTTTTCCGGCGTTCGACATTTGGCGGGCTCACCAGCGCAACGGCGGCGACGACGAACAATTGCCACAGATTGATCTTGCGATAGGTCCGCAGACTATATTGGTCTCGCGCCCCGCGGCGTTGGAGGTCGGAGTGGCATTGCTAGGCTCCGGCGACGCCGCTTTTCTGAGCATGCTGTCTGAGCATTCGCCTTTTGGTGCCGCGTACCAGGCAGCGGTTTTGGAGGAGGCGGATTATGATCTTGCGTCCAGACTCGGTGACCTGGCGCGTATGCGGGCACTGGCAACGTTTATCGTGTAACAGCAGCGAGAAGGGAATCGGCAAATCCGCGAGCAGGGCTTTATCCCGCCCGGCGCGGAATCTGGCAGAACCCTTGCGCCGGGACTCCCAGAGAGCTGTTGAACTTACTCGATAGATTTTGGAACGCGATGAGAGCGGTGAGCTCAATGATGGCATCGTCGTCGAAGTGCCCCTTCAGCCGTTCCATTAAATGTTCATCAATCGCGTCAGATCGGAGCGTGACCGC
>DATFVD010000385.1:0-4409 GCA_035260505.1 Terriglobales bacterium | reverse complement strand
TGCCCTCGAATTGGGCTATTTTGGCGCTCTTCGGCTGCCGGACCCCGATTTTATGCCGGTTTTCAAGGGGGTACCATACTGGAAACCGCATAAAATCTGCATAAACTGCTACTTTTCCACAGCTCGGTGCGTTACCATGCGCTGGATACAAGCAAACTTGTAGGTTCCTGTAAGGAGGAATTCATGGCTTCTGGTATGACCAAAACTCAACTCACCCGACACCTGGCCGAAAAGCTCGAAACCAACAACAAGACGATCGCGTCTTTTCTGGAGAACCTGGCAGACACCGCGATCAAAGAGACGAAGAAGAACGGTGTGTTCGTTGTGCCCGGCCTCGGCCGCCTCGTGAAGGCGCATCGCAAGGCCCGCATGGGACGCAACCCGCAGACTGGCGAACCGATTCAGATCAAGGCGAAGACGGTCGTGAAGTTCCGCGTGGCAAAGGCCGCGAAGGACGCGATTGCGCCGAAGAAGTAGTGTGCCGCGGACACTCCTGTCCGCGAAAGGTTGGAACCAAGATGAGGCCGGCTTTCGAGTCGGCCTTTTTTCTTATTCAGACTCCTTGCGGAACAGCGACGGCGGATCACCGAACAGTTCTTCGAGAAAGCTATCCCGCTGATTCACGAACCGCTGGACAATCTGCATGGGCGCAGTCTCTTCGTACTCAATCTCATGAAGCGGTCCCTCGTCGAACGAGACTATCTGAGCCTTCGGATACCCGAGCAGTACGGGCGAGTGAGTCGAAATGATGAATTGAGCGTCTTTGTACTTCTTTAACACGTCGTGGATCAGTACGAGAAAAGCCAGCTGCCGTTGTGGAGAAAGCGCCGCTTCGGGTTCGTCCAGCAGGAATAAGCCATTGCGCTGGAACTTGAGTTCGAGAAGTTTGAAAAAGGTTTCACCGTGTGAGCGTGTATGGAGGCTGCGGCCGCCATAAAATGCACTGATCGGAGTGGAGCCTGGCGCACCCTCTTTGTCGAGTTCGTCCATGTACGAAACTGTATTGAAGAAGCTTTCCGCTCGAAGAAAGTAGCCAGCCCCGGTGCGCTTGTCGAAAGATAGACGTAAGACGCGTACCAGCGGATCGACCGAGTGATTGCTTTCGGTGGTGTCGTTCATAAAGTTCCGCGTGCCGCCCTCGCGACCGAAGCCATAGTGCACTGCGACGGCTTCGAGCAGGGTCGACTTGCCGGTGCCGTTCTCGCCAGCGAAGAAGCAGATTCGCGACCGCAGCGCCAGCTCGTCAAGGCTGCTGATGGCAGGAACGGAGAACGGGTAGGCCTTCCAGTCCTCCACACGGTCGCGCAAGAGTGTGATTTTTTTGAGCACAAAAACCCCGAGGGCGCGCGCTAAGAACTATATCTTCAACTCGACCAACTCTGCCTCCACCTTCCCCGCTTTGATCTTCAACCTGCCCACGGTCACTGGCAAGCTGAAGCGCCGTGGGCCAGCACTCCCCGGATTGAAATAAAGCACGCCATTTTTCTCTTCTATTATCTTTGGTCGATGGCTGTGGCCGTATACGACCACGCGGAACCCGGCCTCCGGCTTCAGGTCGAGTTGGCCGCGATCATGCAGGATATAGATGGACACGCCGCCGGCTTCGATAATTTCAGTTTCAGGCAGAACGCGCGCCCAAGGGGCGGTGTCGACGTTACCGCGGACCGCGGTTACGGGGGCAACCTGCGCCAGCTCTTCGAGGATTTCGGAGGCTCCGATATCGCCGGCGTGGAGGATGCGGTCGGATCCGCACAGAGCGTCGACGGCTTCGGGTCGCAGCAGGCCATGGGTATCGGAGATTACGCCTAGGGTCACTGGTTTCGCAGCCATCAGTTTCTCGATCCCGCAATTAACGTGCGCTGCCGGACGGGTCCTGAGCGAAGCCGAAGGAATGCGTCCGTCCCCACGTAGTTCTTTCCGATTCGTCACAAATCCCTTGTCGAGCGCTCACAGACTTCGACAACCGGTCTAAGGCTATACTGCCGAGAATGCCCGAAACTGGTGCCAATTTGTCGGAAGCGCTGCGGCGCTACTGGGGATACCACGAGTTTCGCCCCAAACAAGAGAATGTTATCCGGAGCCTGCTGGCCGCGCACGATACTTGTGTGGTGATGCCAACCGGAGGCGGGAAATCCCTCTGTTACCAGCTTCCGGCGGTGATTTCGGGGAAGACGGCGGTGGTGGTTTCTCCGTTGATCGCCCTGATGCAGGACCAGGCGGCGCAACTGGCGCAGATGGGCATTCCGGCGGCGGCGATCAATAGTTTTCAGAGTTCAGCGGAACGACGGCAGGTGATGGAGAAAGCGGCGCGAGGAGAATACCGGCTGCTCTATCTTTCTCCGGAGAAGTTGGCTGCTGAAAATACTTTCAATTGGCTGGCCAAGGTGCCGGTGGGTTTCTTCGCGGTAGACGAAGCGCATTGCATTTCAGAGTGGGGGCACGAGTTTCGACCGGATTACCGTCAGCTGAGCCGGCTGCGCACGAGCTTTCCGGGAATTCCGATTGCGGCGTTCACGGCTAGTGCGACACGGCAGGTGCGGCACGACATTCTGAAGCAGTTGCAGATGCGCGATCCGCATCTTTACATCGCGAGCTTCCATCGACAAAATTTGAGCTACATTGTCCACGAATGCGAAGCGCGGACCCAGATGGAGTTGCTCGCCCGCGCGTTGCGACAATATGCCGGGGAGAGCGTGATCGTGTATTCACCCACGATTCGCCGAGTCGAGGAAACGGTCGAATATCTGGAGGAGACCGGGATTGCGGCGATTCCTTATCACGCGAAGATGGAAGCGCCCATGCGCCGGCAGAATCAGGAACGCTGGATGTCGGACGAAGTGCGGGTCCTGGTGGGAACGATCGCCTTCGGCCTCGGGATTAACAAGCCCGCGGTACGGGCGGTGATTCACCTGTCGCTGCCGAAGTCGATTGAACAGTATTACCAGGAAGCTGGCCGCGCGGGGAGGGACGGGCGTCCGGCCGATTGCGTGCTGCTCTGGCAGAAGCGGGACCACGTTCTGCTGGATTACTTCATCGGAAAAATTTCGGATGACGCCGAGCGCGAGCGCTCGTCCGAACGGAAACGCGTGATCAGCCGGTTCGCGGATTCGAAGCGCTGCCGCCACCGGCAGATCTGCCTGCACTTTGGGGAGACTCCGAAATGGGAGAATTGCGGCAACTGCGACAGCTGCGGCGCCAAGCCGGAGTGGCTGAAAAAGGAAATGATGAGCATTAACTTGCCGGAGGTTACGGCGCGACAGGCGCAGTTTCCGCCTACGTCTTCTCCGTCCTTTTACACTCCGGTGCTGCGGTCCGAGAAACCGCGGGTACGGGATTTGACGCCGACGGAAGCGAATCCAGCGCTCGCAGAGTATCTGCGCGAATGGCGGAGGACTATGGCGCGGGAGAACAAAGTGCCCGCCTACATTATTCTGCACGACAGTACGCTGGAGGAACTATGCCGTCGGCGCCCAACCAATTTTGCGGAGTTGAAGCAGGTCCCAGGCATTGGCGAAAAGAAGGCAGACGTATATGGCTCGGAACTTCTTCAGGCTTTGCGCAACTTTGGCGGGGGAGCGCGCGCTTCGCAGACAATGGCCAAGGAGCCGGCTCCAGCGGAACAGACGCTTAGGCTCTTGAACGAAGGGCGCAGCTTTGAGGAGATTGCCCGCATTCGCGCGCGACAGATTTCGACCGTCATTTGTACGGTGGCGAGCCTCATCGAGACCGGGCAGGTGAAATTGGATGCGAAGTGGATTTCTCCCGACGCGCAGCCGCTGATCGAGGCGGCTTGCCTGAAGCAGGGAGTCGAGCGGCTGAAAGATATCAAGGAAGCGGTACCGCCCTATGTCAGCTTTGAGGACATACGACTGGTGGTGGCGCATCTGCGAGCGGAGAATCGGGTGCGGGCGAGGACGGCTTAAAAGGGAACCGCTCGTTGGTGGAGAGACGGGCGAGACGCCCGTCCCTCCATCGGTGATGCGTCGGGGATATCAAACGCCCTTGGCGGCGGGGTCCCATATCAATTTGTGGATTTGCAGGCTGAGCCGCGCGGGGACGTTGTCGTCGAGAATCCATTGGGCGAGTTCTTGCGGGTCAAGAAGACAATGCGAAGTGTCTCGCGAGCCGGACGCGCCCTTCTCGAACGCGGGCGAGAATAAAATGGCGTGAACGCGCTTGGCCAGCCCGTGATTCAGGACGAAATCGCGGGCGAATTCGTAATCGGTGCGGTCGGTCAAGACGAATTTAAGTTCATCGTGAGGCCAGAGCGTTTCCAGATTCTCGAGTGCGAAAGTGTCTGGTTCGCCGGAGTGTGGACACTTCACATCGACGATCTTGATGACTTGTTGCGGAACGCGCGCCAGGGGACGCTCCCCGCTGGTCTCAAGCAACACCTGATAGCCAGCGTC
>DATFVD010000384.1:0-4062 GCA_035260505.1 Terriglobales bacterium | reverse complement strand
TCGCGTTTGATCACCGATTCCAGAGTCGCGACAATCTCCTCCGTGCCGGCTTCCGGCGTCCCGTCACGATGCCACAGTCCCCACGGATGCAGGTCCATCCCCGACTCCGCGAACAACGTCGCCGCATCAAGATCGTCGGGACTGTTCTTCACCACTTCCCGCATGGCGTCGCGATACTCTTCTGCAGCCTTCCGCAAGTCGGACTTCGGGTCCGCCGGAAAGCGCTTCGCCATCGCCAAAATATAGCCGCGTTCGGCGTCGGAGGCATTGCCAATCCTATCGACGGCCTTCTGAATCGCCTCGTGCGCCTGTTTGAAGCGGCCTTCGCTCGCCGGATCGTTGTAGTTCGGTCCCACCGCCTCCGCGATCCCCCAATAAGCAATCGCCAGCTTCGGGTCCAGTTCAGCCGCCTTTTGAAAGGAGCGAGCGGCCTCGTCGTGGTTAAACGCATAAATCAGGCGCAGTCCCTGATCGAAGAACTCCTGCGCTCCCGCGTTCTTCGTCGAAACGGGATGGTGCAGATCGCCGAGGCCCGTCATCATCGTGACCGGCTTCGCTGCTGCCATGGGGTGATCCTGAGCGACAGCACTGATGGTGAGACTAATAAAAATCGCGAGACCGAACACGGCACCAAACGTGGAGACACGGCTTGCCGCGTCTCGGGAACCACCCATCAGTGGTTTCATACGGAGGTCCTCCTGAAGTAACGGACTCTACCCTTGACTAGAACGAGCACCCAAAACTTTGGGCGCAAGCATAGTGCAGACTTGGCCGCGGAAGCAACCACTTGTTAACCGCTTGTTAACCGCACCGCACCTGGAGGCCCGCCTGACTAGTCATGCGCTAAACTCGAAGCAGAGCTAGCCTACGAATGCACAAAGCCACCATTCTGTTCAATCCCAACTCTGGCCGCCGTGGAAGAAAGCGCGACACGGAACTGGACCATGCCATTGGCATCATCCAGTCGGCCGGCGTCCGCACCGAACTTACGGTTTGCCGCTCCAGCCACGAAGCGACCGACCATGCCCGGTGCGCTGTGGCGGCCGGTAGTGACACGGTCTTCGCCTGCGGGGGCGATGGCACGATCCACGATGTTATTCAGGGATTAGCGGGCACGCCCGTGGCGCTCGCCATTCTTCCGTTTGGCACTGCCAACGCTCTCGCCCACGATCTGGGAATTCCGCTCCGCCCCGGTGCCGCCGCTCAAATCGCGGTCAACGGTAAAGTCCGGCGTATCCCTCTCGGCCGAATTGAGTACGAGGATTTCAACGGCAAGTCCGCCGCGCGCTACTTCACCGTCGCCGCCGGAATCGGCGTGGACGCGCACCTGTTCTACAAACTGACTGCGGACCTCAAGAATCGCTCGGGCATGACGGCCTACTATCTCAAAGCATGGCAACTGTGGGCGACGCATCGCATGCGCAAGTTCGAGGTCGAGTACGCCAACGGAAGCGGTCTGCGCGAGCGTGCCTTGCTGACGGAACTTTTAGCGGTAAGGATCCGCTTTTTCGGAAACATCCTGCGCGAACTGGTCCCCGGGGCGTCACTAGATTGCCGCGATCTGCGCACCGTCATGTGCCGCACCGCCAGCCGCAATGCCTATCTCCGGTATGTGGCCGGAGCCCTGCTCGGCCGACAATGGAATATCAACGGCATCGATCTGGTCAGCTGCTCGGAGATCAGCTGCAAGCTGCCGGAGAAAAGCGCCGGTCATGGTCATGACAGTCCTAGTCATGACGGTCATAGTCATAAAGACGACCGGGTCTATGTCGAGGCCGACGGCGAACTACTAGGCCGTTTGCCCGCTCGCATGACGATGGCTCACGACGCCCTGTCCCTGGTAGTACCCGCATGACTGTGTCATAGAGACGGGGGCTTGTCCCGTTTAGGCAGAGCATAACGCTCTAGAAGAGTACGGAAAAACTCACTCCGAAGCGCAGGCGCAAACAGGATTGCGGCTAAAGTGCGGGATCGCGAGTGCGCTCAGCGCTCACCGCGCGGGAAGGGAGTACTGATCGCCCGAACCAATGAAACGAATCCCGCCGCTATCACAGCCACTCGCAACCAATCCCAGATCATCCAGCGTCGTACCAGCAGTATCAGCTCAGCGTCACTTCTTATGATCTTCCCAGAGCCAGCGCCATAGAGTTCACGGATCATCGGCCAGAACACAGTGGGGGTAAAGATCCAGATAATGACAAAAGTGATGACTGGCACCAACACCCAAACCCGATACTGAAGCGGGGTCTTCCATCCACTGATGAGCGCTCCGAGGATCCCAACCACCATCAGCGCGCTCAAGGGCTGGAAGAAATCCCCAGGGTTCAGCGGATAATGCGGGCCATAAGGCATCAGCGCGAGCGAGGCCGGCGGCGCAGCGCCCCACGCACTCGCCACGACGATCAGGTCGAATAATTTTGCGCCCAGGCCAATGCCCCAACCGAGCACCGAAACCCAGAGAAATCCCCTCGTCAATTGTTCTCGTAACATCGTGTGGCTCCCTTCGAGGCGCTTCGCTCTCGTAACACATCAGTTTCCGGGAAAGCGTACCAGAAAACTCTCTTGTCTCCAGGTCAGTAGAGCCCTTCGAGCCCGTCCCACTTCGGTCACGTTCCTGCCTCTCGCCCCTGTGTTATAAATCTCGCAAATGCCAACCTCTCGCCAGGGATCGATTCGCCTGTTTCGTTTCTCAGGAATTGATGTCTTCTTGCATTGGTCCTGGTTTGTGGTGGCGGCGTACGAAATCAACGGCCGGACACGCAGTTATTCTTCTCTCACCTGGAATGTACTGGAGTATCTCGCGCTGTTTCTGATTGTGATGCTTCATGAGTTCGGCCACTCGCTGGCCTGCCGGCAAGTTGGGGGACAGGCGAACCAGATCGTGCTCTGGCCCCTCGGTGGCGTTGCCTATGTGAATCCGCCACAGCGGCCCGGCGCCACACTATGGAGCATCGCTGCTGGGCCGCTGGTGAACGTAGTGCTCGCCCCAATCATCATGGGCATCGGGCGCATGAGCCTCCTGTTGGGCTGGTATGCGGCAGTCCCCGACCTGCGGACTTTGATTCACGCTATTTTTTATATCGATGTCGGTCTGCTGATCTTCAACATTCTGCCTATCTATCCTCTCGATGGCGGCCAGATTCTTCGCGCCTTGCTTTGGTTTGTGCTCGGGCGCGCGCGTAGTTTGATGGTGGCGACCATCCTCGGGTTCGTAGGCATCGCCGCATTCTTCGGCCTCGCGCTATGGTCGCGCGATAGCTGGCTCGGCGTGATCGCCGTCTTCATGCTCATAAATTGCTGGAGCGGGCTGCAACACGCGCGCGCCCTGTTGCAATTCGCAAAGTTGCCGCGCAGATTCGGATTCGCGTGTCCTGCATGCAAAGCCAGCCCGCCCATCGGCGACTACTGGAAATGCGGAAAGTGTGGCCAGGCATTCGATACTTTTCAAACTGGAGCAGTGTGTCCGCACTGCGCAACGCAATATGCAGCGACCAAGTGTCTCGATTGCGGCGCCCTGCATCCGATGAACGAATGGTCTGGCAACGCAATCCACGAGAACTCGAATCTTCCGGTTACCACAATGTAGCGTCTCGCCTCACTTGTCACTTTGGACTTGCTTTGCGTTCCGGCTAAACTCGGTTGACCGATCTTGGAACCCGTCACTCACTTCTTATTCGGCGCCGCCATGGGCCGCGCCGGACTCAACCGCAAAACGGCGCTGGCCACAGCCACGCTGACGCTGGCTGCTGAAGCCGCCGACCTGGACGTCCTCAGCCGCCTCGGTGGTTCAGCATTCGGCTTGAACCATCACCGCGGCTTCACTCATTCGTTTCTCGGCATCCCGCTGGTGGCCGCCGCGGTCGTCGGATTCATCTATCTAATCTGGCGTCTGCGCGGCCGCAAGACCCGCAATCCCAATCTTCCGCCGCGCTGGGGACTGCTCTTCGCCTACGCTTGCCTGGCCGGCCTCAGTCACATTCTTCTCGACTTCACCAATAACTATGGAGTTCGCCCTTTCTGGCCATTCTCCGAGCGCTGGATTTCCTGGGACATCGTTTTCAT
>DATFVD010000383.1:0-14844 GCA_035260505.1 Terriglobales bacterium | reverse complement strand
CCTGGGTTGCGTACCCGCAAAGTTCATGCGTAAAGTTACGTAAAGTATGGAGTTGCGACCGTCAAATCTATTGTCGCATTTTTTGCGCCGGCCGAGTGAGTACCTGAGTAATGACGATTGCAGAGGTGAGAGGTCAGATTGGAGAGGTAAACAAGCCTCTGCAATCTGACCTCTCACCTCTAACCTCTCCCCACCCCGATCCGTCCCGCGTGCCGCCCAATCTCGTCGAGAATCGCCAGCCCAAGCTCCAGCGCTCTCCGCCCATCCTCCAGTGCGACCACCGGACGTGACCGGTCCCGTACCGACTGTAGAAATGCCTTGATCTCCGCCAGCAGCGGCTCCTCCGCCGTGACCGGCGGCTTCGCCATCGAGATCTGCGGATTCACACTCGGCTGGGTGCCCGCCCCACCCGCACTTCCGACAGAGAACACCAGCACGTCCTGCCGTCCGTAATCGATCGAAATGTACTGCCCCGCCTGAAAGAAACGCAGCTTGCGCACGCGCTCCGTAGAAACCCGGCTGGCCGTAAAGTTTGCTACGCAGCCCGATTCAAACTCGATGCGCACATTCGCAATATCCACCTTGTCCGAAAGAATTGGCAATCCCACCGCCCGGATTTCTTTCACCCGGGACTTCACGAATGTCAGCACCACGTCGAGGTCGTGGATCATCAGGTCCAGCACCACATCCACATCAAGCGCTCTCGGAGAAAACACGCTCAGCCGGTGCACTTCAAAAAACATCGGCCGGTTGATCAGCGGCAGCGTAGCCCGTACCGCCGGATTGAATCGCTCCAGATGCCCCACCTGCGCCACGCGCTGGTGCGCGGAAGCAAGTCGAAGCAGTTCGTCGGCCTCACCGAGCGTCGCCGCCACCGGCTTTTCAATCAGCACGTCAACCCCAGACTCCATCAGGGCGCCCGCCACCTCCAGATGCAGCACGGTAGGCACCGCGACCGACGCCGCATGGACTTCGCTGTGCGTCCCGAGCATCTGCTCGACCGAGCCGAACGCTTTGCAACTGAACTCACGGGCAATCGCGTCAGCCCGCGCCTTATCCGGATCGACCACCGCTACCAGTTGCACGATGCCTGCCTGTTGCAGTTGCTGATAGACGCGCGCATGATTGCGCCCAAAGGCACCCACACCAATCACCGCAACATTGATCGGGGGTTCTTGGCCTGGAAATGAAGTGCTCAGATAAATGCTCCGGAAACGAGGAAATGACCCGCTATTGTCGCAGTTCCATTCCCAGATATGGAAGGAAAAGCACAAACCACGTGGTGACACCCGCCTCGGCTGTCCGTCCTCACATCTTCTTGAGCAGCGCGATCTGCCCCGCATGATACAGCTCATGCTGCACTACACCATGAAGCATGTAGTAGAAAGTGTAGTGTGCGCCCTCTTTGCCCGGAACCATCTCGCAAAACCGCGAGTCCGGTAGGGCAGCAACGGCCGCCACCAGTTCCTCGTGAACCTGCCGCACCTGCGCCAAGACCGTCCGCCATGCGCCATCGCTGGCATCCGTGACCGGCGGAAAATTCTCCGCACCGGAAAGAGTTACGGCGACCCCGCCCATCCGTCGCAGTACAGCCCCATCCCACGCCGCAATATGCAGCACCAGTTCCCAGATCGTGTGGGCGTTCTTAATCGGACGTGCCGCCGCGCGCGCCGCTGTGACGCCCTTCAGGATTTCAAACAACGAGTCGCCATGCCAAGCCTCACCATCAAACGCGCGGCGAAGCTGGTCGGCAATGTGAGCTGCCTCGGACATGTGTGCCTCCGTTTCCGATGCCATACATAAATACCCGGTATTCAGGCATATTGTCTTTGTGATCTCCAGCTTCGGGGGATGCGACGACTGCCGACATCTACCACGGGAGCGACAGCAAAGCTGCCCGCCGCATTGGACGCGAGCTGTGGAGTCGGCTGCATCAAAAACTCGATTTGCTGAATGCATATACGTCCATCGAAGATCTGAGGATGCCTCCCTCCAATCGACTGGAGAAGCTGAGGGGGGATCGCGCTGGCTTTTACAGTATCCGCGTGAACCAGCAATATCGAATCGTATTCAAATTCGCGAACGGCGAATGTGAAGAAGTTCGCTGCACTGATTATCATTGAGGAGTCACCGCCATGCTTCCCGAATTTCGCATCGCAACCCATCCCGGCCAAGTCCTGCTCGCCGAGTTCCTCGAACCGCTGAGACTGACGCAGGCCAAGCTTGCCCGCGCTCTGCATATTCCTATCAACCGAGTCAACGAATTGGTCCGCGGCAAACGCGGCATCACCCCACAGTCCGCCCTTTTGTTTTCCGAATACTTCAGAAATTCTCCCGAGTTCTGGATGAACCTCCAAGTGGCGCATGATCTCTCTCGTGCCCGCCAGGAAATGCGAAAGGACTTAAGCAAACGCCCCGGTGGGATGACCAGATTTCGAAAAACCGGGAAAGCTAGCCGTCGCGCCCAGGGCGCAGACTGACCGATGTCGCCGTGACCAAGCGGACTACTCCGCGCACACCGCGATTCCCGCCTCGTCCGCCACGCGAACCATCGTCTCGCCATCCAGCAGCAGACATCGTCCCGCGTCCACCGCCAGACAGCTCGCCTTTGCCCGCGACATCGTCTCAATCGTCTTCACGCCAATCACGGGAACATCGAAGCGCAGATCCTGCCCCGGCTTCGCAACCTTCACCACCGTCAGCGCGCGGCTAAGGATCGAAGCCTCACCTTCAACCGACCGCATCAGCAGCCCCGCCCGCTCGATAGTGGCATCCGTGCCTTCCATGGCTTCCACCGCCACACACGCCGCTTCCGCAATCACCACCGTTTGTCCAATGTCGTACTCCGCCAGTCGCCGTCCCACTGCGCGTCCATATTCGATGTTCTTACGTTCCTGTTCAGTAGGAGCGCGCTTGCTGAGCACGCCCGTTTTCGCCAGCAGCGGTTCCAGCAACGCGGTCGAGTTTTCGAGCACGATGCCCTCATCCGCCAGCACCTTTGCGACCGCGCCCAGCAGTGAGTCCGTATTGCGCGTGCCGAGCGACAGCAGCAGCTTCGCGAGCCGCCAGTCCGGTTTGATGGCGGAAAAAATCTGCTTGTGCTTGACCTGCCCCGCCATTACCGCCCGAGTCACGCCCTCGGCCTTGAAAGTGTCGATAAGCTTTGACAACTCACCCAGAGAAAGCCAGTGAACCGAGGCCGCGCCGCGCGAGTCAATCTCTGGAGAGGTCTCCTCTTTGATGGCGGCGACAACGACCTCGTACCCCTGCGTCCGCGCCGCGTCCAGCACCAGAAAAGGGAACTTGCCATTGCCGGCAATAAGACCAAGGCGTGTCATATCCACGTACCACGTAGCGGCGGACGAATGCGTCCACCCCGCGGAGCGAAGCTCCGCAGAGGGCTTCGATTGCAGAGTGCCACGGGTGCCGCGCTCCGCGCACCCGGACGGACGAATGCGTCCGTCCCTACGTGAGCAACGATGCTGCTCATTACTTAATCACCCCGCGTTCGGACGCTTCAATAAAGCGGATGAGCATCTCAACATCTTCGCCACGATCGACTTCTGCTTTCAGCTTCTCTACCGCCTGCGAAGTATTCAGTTTCGACGCCAGCAGCACCCGATACGCATGATGAATTTTCCTGATCCTCGCCTTGGTGAATCCCCGCCGTTCCAAACCCACGGCATTCAATCCGTAAGCGCGCGTTCCCCGCTCAGCGGAGGTCTTCGAAAATGGCAGCACATCCCGGGTCACGGTAGTTCCCCCGCCGATAAAGGAATGCGTCCCAATTCGCACGAAGTGATGCACTGGGCACAGCGCCCCCACGTTTGCCCAGTCTTCCACGGTTACGTGCCCACCCAGCGTAGCCGCGTTCGCCATGATGATATGACTCCCGATCTGGCAATCATGCGCAATGTGGGTATAGGCCATGATCAGGTTGTGGTCGCCGACTCGCGTGCACCCCCCGCCCTTCACCGTGCCGCGGTTGATGGTGGCAAACTCGCGGATTTCATTATGGTCGCCGATCTCCAGCCGCGTCGGTTCGCCCGCGTAGCCGATATCCTGCGGCGCCATGCCAATCGAAGTGAAAGGGAAGAAGCCATTGTCCGCGCCGATTTTCGTTGGCCCTTCGATCGCAACGTGCGAAGCCAGACGGCAGCCCTCGCCGAGCTCGACCTCGGCACCCACCACGCAGTAAGGCCCAATCTTGCACGACGGATGTATCTTGCTTTTCGGATCGACGATCGCCGTAGGATGGATGGACATCGTGAAGGAAATTTGTGATTTTGTAATTTGTGATTTGGGCTGGTAACTCCAAATTCAACCCCAATTACAAATTACAAATCGGGAACTACAAATTCTCTCCCGCCGCCTCGGCCGCCCCAGCGCCCACGTTCCGGGGGACCAGCCGGCAAGTGACCGTAGCCTCGGCCGCAACTTTCCCGTCCACATATGCCTTACCCTCCAGGCGAGCCGCCGTGATCCGCCAGGCTTTCACCACCACTTCAATCCGCAACTGATCTCCCGGCACCACCGGCCGCCGGAATCGCGCCTTCTCGATGCCCGTGAACACCATCAGCATTTCGTCCCGGTTCGGAACCTCGGTCAGCAGCAGGAGCCCACCCGCCTGCGCAATCGCTTCCACAATCAGCACGCCCGGCATGATCGGCTTGTCCGGAAAGTGTCCCTGAAAAAAGGGCTCGGTGATGGTCACGTTTTTCAACGCGACAATGCTCTTCATACGCACCAGTTCGACCACGCGGTCGATCAAAAGAAATGGATAACGATGGGGCAGGATCTTGAGAATATCGCCAATATCCATACCGGTTTTCACCGGCTCTGGTTCTTCCGCCGGTGTCTGTGTGGTGTCAGTCATGTCGTTTCGTTCAAGGCGAAGATTATACTGTAAGGCAAGTTGCTTTGAGCTTCACTTCCGCGCCGCCGCGCACTCCGCGCAAGGGCAAACGTCCCGCAGATAGAACCACGAATAGATTCCCAGATCGTGTTTGTCGTTCCATGAAAACTTCAAAGCATACTTGCCCACCGCCTCCGCGGCTAGCGCTTTCACCGCTGGTTTGAACATCGGCAATGCCCCCGGCGCAAGCTTCGCCGCCTCGCCCGCCTTTCGTCCCGACTTCCCCCGCTCATCTTCGCAAAGCGCGCATGGGCAAGCCTCCCGCAGGAACGCAAACGTATAGACGGACCGGTGCCCATCCTTCCACTCAATCTCCATCCCCGCACCCGTCGTCAGATGAATCACCACCGACTTAGGGTCGTTCCCCACCCGAGGCGAATAATCCGGCAGCGCCATAAATTTCAGTATCGCACGCGCAAAGAACGTGTGGCGCGGACACTCCTGTCCGCGTGCCGGTGGCCAAACCGTTCGCGTGGAGATTGCACCCAAGCGTCTAGCTGCACGACGTGTTTTACATTGATCGCTCTAGCTGACGACTGATGGCTGACGGCTGACGGCCTTCATCTCCTCCACCGTCACAAACTCATACCCTTGATCCTTATAACGTCGAATCAGATTATCGGTAGCAATCACCGTCTGCGCGCGATCCGCACCGATGGCGCGATGTCCGCCATCGTGTAGCAGGACCACGTCGCCGCCGCGGATCTGCTGCACGACTTTCCTCTCTATGATTGCAGCAGGAGGAGCATTCCAGTCATATCCAGTCACGTTCCACATCACCGTCTCCAGGCCGAGCGAGCGCGCAGCTCGCAGCGTCGCCGGCCGTCTTCCCCCAAACGGTGGACGAAACAAATTCGAATGCTCGCCGATTGCGCTGTCCAAAGCCTGCTGGCAGTCAACAAGCTGCGTGCGCGTCCGCGCCGCGGATTCAAAGATGAGCAGCGGATGGGAGAACGTGTGATTGCCGATGACATGTCCTGCCTGCGCCACCGCACGCGCGATCTCAGGCTGCTTCTGTACATAGCGGCCGATCATGAAGAACGTCGCCTGCACACCGTGCTTGGCCAGCACGTCAAGCAACTTCAGCGTGTGCGGATCATTCGGCCCATCATCGTAGGTCAGGGCAATTTGCTTACTCCCGCGGAATCCTCCAGCAAATGTCCTCCCGTACCACTGCCCCTGCGGCGCCATGGACTGATACCCCGCGGCCGAAGCCGCCGCAGCGGCCGCCAGTCCAATCAGAGCAGGGAGCATGAAGGGATTCTAGCCGGTCGTTGGTCGTTGGTCATTGGTTGCTAATCGTTGGTCGTTGACAAGAATGATCGTTTTCGGCCTGACCGAACCCAGACCGCGGAAGAGCACTCGAAAAGCGAGCAGCGAGCGACCGCGCCCGAAACGACCAACGACCAACGACCAACGACTGACAAAGTGCGACCAGCGACTTCCTCGTGGTTAACTTTTCCTACATTGCGTCCGGACCCGAAGCAATATATTCTGCTTTCCAGTTTCTCCACGACAATCCATGGCCAAGCTTTTCGAGCTTCCCCGTTACATCGCGGTCGAAGGTCCCATACGAGTTGGGAAAAGCACGCTGGCGCGGGTTCTGGGAGAACGCCTGGCGGCCCAGCGCGTCATCGAGCCGGAAGACAATCCATTTCTGAAGACATTCTACGAAGGAGAGCCCGGGGCTGCCTTCCAGGCGCAGTTGACGTTCCTGATCCGCCGCTTCGAACAACTGCGCGCGCTCGATCTGGGCCCGCGGTCAAATAAGACAGTGGTTTCCGATTACATTTTTGAAAAAGACAAACTCTTCGCCTGCCTCAACCTCAACGATCAGGAACTCGATACCTACAATCGCTACTTCAATTATTTTCGCGAACAGATTCCGACACCCGACCTGGTCATCTATCTGCAGGCCACGCCGGAAGTGCTGAAGAAGCGGCTCAAGAAAAAGAACGCGGCCGGCGAGAAGGCCATCAGCGAGGATTACCTGATGGAAGTCGTGAAGGCCTACGAACACTTTTTCTTTCACTACACGCAGTCCGACCTGCTGATCGTGAACACCTCCGAGATCGACTTTGTCGATCGCAACGAAGACTTGCAGGAGCTGCTGAAGAAGGTCTCCGCCCCCATCAAGGGCACGCAATATTTTCTGCCCCTGGGGAGCGAGGAAGCGGCCAGCGCGTAAGAGCATCTTTCCTTCCCGGACCGGTTGTACAATAGCCCCGCTGCACGGAGTCTTATGCGTTCCCTAACGGCATTTCTTGCCTCGATTTTGTTCTTCGCCCCGTTTTCACTCTGCCAGGAAGAGCATCATCACGCGTTGACTGAAGAGGAAGTCGGTTCGGTCCACTTCTCGACGTCATGCCGCACCGATCTCGCGAGCAGTTTCAATCGCTCCGTGGCGCTGCTGCACTCCTTCCAGTACGAGCAAGCGCGAGAAGCTTTCACCGAGGTCGCCACTCGGGATCCGCAGTGCACAATGACGCAATGGGGCATCGCCATGTCCCATTACCACGGGATGTGGGACAACGGCGACTTGGCGGCAGGACATGTGGCGATCGAAAAGGCGCAGCAGATGGCGGCGAGCAACGTTAAGACCACGGCCCGCGAGACCGCCTACATCGACGCGCTAGCGGAAATCTACCGCCAAGATGACAAAGGCCTCCCGGTCCATGCCCAGACTTTCGAGCAGAAAATGGGAGCGCTGCAGGCGGCCTATCCCCAAGACGATGAAGCCGCGATTTTCCATGCCTTGAGTCTCGCCATCACCGCCCCCAAGACGGACAAGACGTTTGCCAATCAACGGAAATGCGGCGAGATCCTCGAACCCATTTTCGCCAAGCAGCCACATCACCCGGGCATCGCGCACTACATCATCCACTGCTACGACAATCCTGCACTGGCCGAAAAAGGCCTGGGCGCGGCTCGGCTATACGCCAGGATTGCGCCCGCTTCGGCCCACGCCAACCACATGCCTTCGCATCTGTTCACGCGCGTGGGCTCCTGGGACGAGTCCATCAGTTCCAACCTCAAGTCGGCGGAACTGGCGGCTGCGGCTGAGGGAACCTCAAAGAACGGCGAGGCTCGCGATCAGCGGCTGCATGCCATGGATTACATGGAATACGCCTACCTGCAAAGCGGGCGCGTGAACAAAGCCAAAGCGGTGCTCGATCAGATGAACTCTCTGCCCCCAATTCCTGGCCTGACGCTGACCGGAGACTACGCATTGGCTGCCATACCGGCGCGCTACGTGATCGAACTCGGGGATTGGAAACGGGCCAGCCAGCTTCGACCACGGGAGAACAGCGTGCCCTGGGCAGAAGCCATCACGTGGGCGGCAATCGGGATCGGCAGCGCTCGGTCGAAGAATGTGGAGCGGGCTGTTCAGTCTGAAGCGAAACTCGCGGCACTGCACGATGCCATCGCCAAGACGAACAATCCCTACTGGTCGAATCAGGTGGAAGTCGAGCGGCGCGAGGTAGCGGCGTGGATCGCGGAACAGAACGGCGAACCTGCCGACGCATTGCAACGGGCGCGGTCAGCTGCGGAACTGGAAGAGAGCATGGACAAAGCTGCGGTCACACCAGGGGCTGTCACTCCGGCGCGCGAAATGCTGGCGGAATTGCTGCTGCTGGAACATCACCCGAAGGAGTCTCTGGCGGAGTACGAGAGTGTCCTGAAGGCCGCCCCCAACCGTTTTGATGCGTTGTTTGGAGCAGCAAGGGCGGCGGAGGCGGCTGGAGATGCGAGTGCCGCGACAAGTTACTTTCAGAAGCTGATGGCAGTTGCCGTCGGCGATGAGCGGCCCGAGTTGAAGACGGCGCGTCAGAAGCTGCTGGCGGAAAAGGCGACCAACTGAGACTCGTCGCAAGGTAAGTTATTACAATTGCAATAACCCGTTTCCTGGCTGGTCGCTCTCCCACCCAAACACCTGGAGTCGATAATGCCAGCATCATCCGTGTATTGAACAACTTACAACGGCAACCCTTCGGAGAACGATATGCCTCTAACTAACCCTGGAGGTGCCTATGCAAGTGACCCAAGCTCGCTACGGCCTGCTCGGCGGTGCAATTCTCACGGCGGTGTCGGCTGTGCTGTTAACCGCGGTGTTGGCAATGACTGCCGCCTCACCAAACCACTCAAATCCCGTGACGGTGGCAGAAGACACATCTATCCACGTCACCCTGGATCAAGCGCTCGCCAGTAATCAGAGCCGACCCGGAGATCACTTTGAAGCAACCGTCTCGAAGCCGATCATCATTGCAGACAAGACGGTCATCCCCCAGGGTGCTCGTGTCCAGGGATTGGTCGTTGATGCACGTCACTCGGGAAGGCTGATGGGGCGGGCACGACTGCTGCTCGCACTGCAAACGGTTGAAGTGGACGGTAAGACCTACGAAATTCGGACTGCTTCCGCCCATAGGGTTGGCGGAAACCACAACAAACGGAACCTCGCCTGGATTGGTGGCGGCGCCGGTGGCGGACTGCTGATCGGTGCCCTCGCAGCTGGTGGTAAAGGCGCCCTGATTGGCGGGCCTATCGGGGCAGGAGCAGGAGTGGCTACAGCCTATCTCACCGGGAAGAAGGACATAAAACTTCCCGCCGAGAGTCGTCTAACCTTCAAACTCACAGAACCGGTCACGGTCGACGTGAGAGGCTAGCCAGTCCCCCCACTGTCCTCATCATTCACGGCGATCTGGCGGGCGGGCAAAACCAGCCCCGCGATTTGGGCTTGGGACCCCGTCCTCTTTTCCTAATCGCATGGGGTCTTGACGTCACCGCTAGATGTTATTACAATTGTAATAACACCGAGGGAGGGCCATGGTTGAGCTCAAGATCCGCAGGTTCGGCAATTCGCTGGGCGTTGTTCTCCCGAAAGAAGTGGTGAACCGTCTGCGTACCGGCGACGGGCAGCGGCTTTTTCTGATTGAGTCCGGAGACGGCGATTACCGGCTCACGCCGTACGATCCCGCGTTCGAGAAAAAGATGACGAAGGCGGAAGAAATCATGGCGCGCTATCGCAACACGCTGCACGCACTAGCAAAGTGAAAAAGAAAGAACCTCTTTGGATCGAAGAGCGCGATGTGCTCGCGATCCACGACCGGCTCCTGGCGCTCCACGGCGGCGCAACCGGGTTGCGTGACCGGGGCCTTTTGGAGTCCGCTCTGGCGCGTCCACGCCAGCACAACGCCTATGCCGGCACCTCGGATATTGTCGAAATGGCGGCCTTGTACACAGTCGGCATCGTCCGCAACCATCCTTTTGTCGATGGCAACAAGCGGACGGGGTTTGTGATTGGCGTTCTCTTCCTCGAACTCCACGGCTTCGACTTCAAGGCCAGCGAGGCAGACGCCACCCAAGCGGTCATGGACCTGGCAGCAGGCACGCTCAATGAAGCGGCTTACTCCGCATGGCTGCGGGAAAATGTGAAGCGCAAGCGGAGTGGGTAAGACTTCTCCCCGGGGCGGCGAAAAAAGTGTCCGCCCTGATCAAGGTTCACGCAATATTTTCTGCCGCCGGGGAGCGAGGATACGGCCCGCGCGTAGGGCAGTCGCTGGTCGGTAGTCGCTCTTGCGCGGTCCCCCGCCAGCACCACGCCCGTGCTAAGGACTTCGGACCTTGGATGAGAGCTCGGCGGGCTGATTGCCGCGCCTCATTTCTCATTTCTCATGCCGGGGCAGCGAATAGATGGATAGCGCCTTCCCGACTTTCTGAAATTCAGGATCGGCCGTAACGAGCCAGGCGCCGCGCTCGATAGCCAATTCGGCGGCGAACGCGTCGGCGTAGCCAAGACCGTGCCTTTGCTTTAACGCGCCTGCCCGAGAGGCGCGCTCCCGATCCGCAGCGATGACCGCGATCGGCAGCTCCCCCAACCGTGCTTCGGCTTGCCACGCGTACGTCTCTCCGTGGCGGCGCCAGGCGACATAGAAAACCTCGCCCCAATTCACCGCCGACATGAGGATTGCCAAATCCTGGCTTAGGGCTTCGCCCAAGAGTTTCTCAATTTTTCCCGCTGTGCCCTCGCGATCCTCGAAGAATCCGCTGAGCGCGTTGGCGTCGAGCACGTATCGACGCGCACTCCGGCGGGATAAGACAGCCGTCATTGATTCTCTCGTTTGCGTTCGCGTTCGCGTTCCGCGAACAGCTCGTCAAACATAGTTGGATCGCCCGGAGCCGGCCTCAGAAATCCCCGAATCTCCTTAATTCGCTGCATGGTCATCGGAGTCAGCACCAGCCTTCCCTCTTCTTCCGTCCACGTGGCAGGAGTTCCCCTGTCGAGACCATATTGTTCGCGCAACTCGGCCGGAATCACCACTTGGCCCTTGGAACTTATTACCGTCCGAAAGCTTCGCATCAGTATGATCTTACTACCACGTAAGACGATCGTCCAGGGTCTTACCAACCCGCTTCGACACCGACTCGCCGACGACCAACGACCAACGACTATCGACTATCGACCAACGCCCCCTTTGCAGCTATAATCCCCCCAGCGTCATCCAACCTACCAAGACGACGCATACAGGCTCTATCCGCCCAGTTTGCGGAGGGGCACTGGAGGACATCGTGAGTCTCACGCCCATCGGCGAACCTCGCCGCAAGATCACCACTGCCACTCTCCGAGAAAAGAAGTTTCAGCGCGATCCCATCACCTGTCTCACTGCCTACGACTACGCTACCGCGCGACTCGTCGACGAGGCCGGCATCGACATTGCCCTGGTCGGCGACTCGCTCGCCATGACCATGCTCGGCTACGAGAACACGCTCTCAGTCACTGTCGACGAGATGCTGCACCACGTTAAGGCCGTGCGCCGCGGGGTGAAAGACGCACTGCTAATTGCCGACATGCCTTACGGGTCGTATCAGGTTGACCCCAAAGACGCGATGAACAACGCTGCCCGCTTCGTGAAAGAAGGCGGGGCCGAGGCCGTCAAGATGGAAGGCGGTGAGAAGCGCGTCGATGTGATCCGCCGGGTGATCGACGCCGAGATTCCCGTCGCCGGACACATCGGCCTCACGCCGCAATCGGTCAACGTAATGGGCGGTTATAAAGTTCAGGGCAAGACGCTGAACGCCATCGAGCAACTCATGCGCGATGCGGTCGCGCTCGACCGCGCCGGTGTGGCCTGCATCGTTCTTGAAGGCATTCCGCGCGAAGTTGCGGCCATGATCACAGCCGAAGTCGAAACGCCCACCATTGGCATCGGCGCCGGTCCGGATTGCGACGGCCAGGTGCTCGTCTTCCACGATCTCGTCAACCTGACTTTCGGGCAGCCGGCAAAGTTCGTCCGCCACTACGGAGACGCCGCTGCCTTGATCACACAATCCATCTTGGCCTTCAAGGCGGATGTCGTTTCGCACCGGTTCCCGAACGATGCTGAGTCCTACCACCTGCCGAAAGAAACCCAGGCCGCACTCGAAACGGTACTCCACCGCAAACAGGCCCTGCGGCGATAATGGCGGACGGAGAAAAACCCGTGCAAACCGTAGTACGAGAAATAGTGCGAGGAGTTGTGCGAGACGCCGTTCGGAACTTCGTCACCTTCATTCTGCTGGGAGCGCTGATCGCCTGCTCCAAGCCCCCGCAGCCGGAGACTGCGGAAACGCCGCAGGCGACCGGTCTTGAAACCATTCCCGCGCCGGACCCCTCAAAATATCCGAACTTCAGCGATATGTCCGGTTGGAAAAATCCTTATCTCGTCGTTCGCGAAGATGGGATCGGTCTCGTTGATCTCTCCAATCGTGAAGTCCGCATTCTGCAGTTGGAAGAAATCCCGGCCGAATTGGTCTCTCTTCCGTCGAGCGCCTGGCCCTACGGCCGCGTTGTGCTCATTTCCCAAGCCGTTCCCAAAAGTCCAAGCGAACAGACGAAAGCGGACCTGCGCAAGAACCGTGCCCTGCTCCTCGGAACCCTCAAAGAATTAGACATCCAAGTCCGCGAGGCGCCCTGAGCGTCCCGAGTCGCCCGTACAGACGGGGCGTCTCTACCAATGCATGAAAATATGCGCCACCATCCCGGATGCTCGCGCCGCCTGCCGCGATGCCCGTACCCGTCGCGAGCGCCTCGGCCTCGTTCCAACGATGGGCGCTCTGCACGAAGGCCACTTGTCGCTGGTGCGCGCCGCAAAAGCGCAGTGCGATGCGGTTGCCGTTTCCATCTTTGTGAACCCCACCCAATTCGGCCCGACAGAGGATTTATCCAGATATCCGCGCCATTTCGATCGCGACCGCCAACTGCTGGAAAAAGAGGGCGTTGATATCCTCTTTGCGCCGTCGGTCGAGGAGATCTACCCCCATGGCCAAGTCACGTGGGTGCTGGTCGAATACCTGAGCGAAAAACTCGACGGACGCTCCCGCCCCGGCCACTTCCGGGGCGTGACCACGATCGTTGCCAAGCTGTTCCACATCCTCGAGCCCGAAGCCGCGTTCTTCGGCCAGAAGGACGCCGCGCAGCTAGCCGTGATCCGTCGCATGGTGCAAGACCTGAATTTCCCCATCGAAATTGTCGCCTGCCCAATCGTGCGCGAATCCGACGGCTTGGCCATGAGCTCCCGCAACGCCTTTCTGAATCGAGAAGAGCGCGCCCGCGCACTAGCGCTGCAAAGCTCGTTGCAGCAAGTGCAGACCGGATTTCAGGCCGGGGAAAGAACCGCCGCCAAGCTGATTTCTGCCGCCAGGGAAGTCTTCGCCCGCGAGCCGCAAGTCGTGCTCGATTATTTCGAGATCGTTGACCCCAACACGCTCGATCCCGTGGAACAGATCTCGCAAAGGACCCTGGTCGCCGTCGCCGCTTACGTGGGATCCACGCGTTTGATCGACAATGCTGTTCTGCATCCCTGAATCGATTTAGCTGCGGAAACGCCGCGGTCTAATTGGTTTGACTTGACCCATGACCACCCGTAAGATTTCAGCGCAGCGCGGGGAGAAGAAATGGTTGGCGAGATCATCTCGCATTACCGCATCGTCGAAAAGCTCGGCGGCGGCGGCATGGGCGTCGTGTACAAGGCCGAGGACACTCGCCTTGACCGCTTCGTCGCGCTGAAGTTCCTTCCCGAGAATGTTGCCCAGGACCGGCAGTCGCTGGAGCGATTCCGCCGTGAAGCGAGAGCCGCCTCGGCCCTCAACCACCCCAATATCTGCACCATCTACGACATTGGGGAGCAGGACGCCAAGGCGTTCATCGTCATGGAGTATCTCGACGGCGCGACGCTGAAACACATCATCGGCAGCCGTCCGCTGGAGCTGGATGCGCTGTTTTCGCTGGGCATCGAAATTGCCGATGCGCTCGACGCGGCACACGCCCAGGGGATCGTCCATCGCGACATTAAGCCGGCAAATATTTTTGTGACCAAACGCGGCCACGCGAAGATTCTGGATTTCGGCCTGGCCAAGGTCGCTGAGCCCAGACGGCCTTCGGAGGCTTCCGGTGTCACCGTGGAGGCTTCGGTCGCCGAGGAGCACCTGACCAGTCCCGGTTCCGCCATTGGCACGGTGGCATACATGTCTCCTGAGCAGGCGAAGGGAAAGGAACTGGATGCGCGAACCGATCTGTTTTCCTTTGGAGCCGTGCTCTATGAAATGGCTACCGGGATGTTGCCGTTTCGCGGTGACACGTCGGCACTGATTTTTCAGGCAATCCTCGATCGGGCGCCGGTTTCGCCGATCCGGCTGAATCCGGACCTGCCGCTGAAGCTGGAAGACATCATCAACAAGGCGCTGGAGAAAGACCGTAATTTGCGGTATCAGCACGCCGCGGACGTCCGGGCCGACCTGCAACGATTAAAACGGGACACCGACACGGGGCGCGCGGTGGCGGCAAGCTCGGGCTCGGTGGCAGCCGCGCCGGATTCAGGATCGCGACCTGCGGCGCAAGCTATCTCCGCCAGTTCGGTTGCGGCCGTCGCTACCGGTTCCTCCGGGAAAGTGAC
>DATFVD010000382.1:0-2341 GCA_035260505.1 Terriglobales bacterium | reverse complement strand
TACCCATGGCTCAGTTCGTCGTTCGCGATCTGGAAGATGACGTGAAAGCGCGTCTGAAACGCCGCGCCGAGCGTCACCGGCGCAGCATGGAAGACGAGGTTCGCCACATCCTGCGCAACGCTGCAAAGGAAGAAAACCGAGCTGTGCCCAAGCTAGGCTCGCGCATCGCGGCACGCTTCAAGAAGGCGGGGCTGACCGCGGATCTGCCGGAATTGCGTGGCCAGCTTGTGCAATCGCCGGACTTCGGCAAGTGATTATTCTCGATACCAACGTGCTTTCGGCGCTGATGCGCAAAGTGCCGGAGGGACCGGTCGTGGCGTGGCTCGACGGTCAGCCAACGGAATCCGTTTGGATCACCAGCATTACGCTGTTCGAGGCTCGTCTCGGCCTGGCTCTGCTGCCCAAGGGCCGGCGGCGACGGGCACTGGAAACCTCTTTCGGGCGGCTGTTGGAAGAGGACCTGGACAACCGCGTGCTGGATTTCGACAGTGCAGCCGCCACCGAAGCAGCATTATTGGCTGCCGAGCGACAGAAAGCAGGACGACCAGTAGATATGCGCGATACGCAGATTGCCGGCATCGCGCTGGCGCGACACGCGACCCTTGCCACCCGAAACATCCGGCATTTTCGTGATCTGAAGGTACCGGTGGTTGATCCTTGGACAGCTCAGGGCCGGTAGTGGCGTGCGCCACTGATATTTTGGAGGGCGAGCAGGAAACGAACCGACGTAAACGGATTGCAATCCGCAGCATGACCACTCTTCACCGCGAGGAGGTGAGATGAACGAGCACACCGGCAACCTGGGGATTTTGCGCAGCCTCGAATCCAATGAATTCGTGCTCGTCGTGGGCGTCGTCGTTCTCGCCTGGTTGCTCGCTTCCGTCGTGCGCTGGGTGCTACGCCGCCTCGCCGAGCGGGCGCCGCTGCACCTGCGGCTGCCGATCCTGCGCCTGATTCCGCTCCTGCGGCTGGGCGTCGGCATCGCGGCGCTCGCCGTGATCGTGCCGATCCTGATCGAGCCGACCTTCCAGAACATCGTGGCGATCGTCGCCAGCGTGAGCCTGGCGCTCGCCTTCGTGCTCAAGGATTACGCGAGCAGCCTGGTGGCGGGCGTGGTCACGGTCCTCGAAGGCCCTTACCAGCCCGGGGACTGGATCAAGCTGGACGGCACCTATGGCGAGGTCAAGCAGATCGGGGTTCGCGCCGTGCACCTCGTGACCGCCTACGACAACGAGGTGATCATTCCGCATTCGCGGCTGTGGTCGAAGAGCATTTCGAACGCGACCAGCGGCAGCCACAGCGTATTGTGCGTGACGGACTTCTACCTGCACCCCGACCACGACGGCGAGGCGGTGCGCCGGTGCCTCGCTCAAGTCGGGGAGACCAGCAGCTACCTCATGCCCAAAACGCAAGTCAGCGTTGTCGTGCAGGAGAAACCCTGGGGCACGCACTACAAGCTGAAGGCCTACGTGAAGGAGAGCCGCGAGCAGTTCGATTTCGTGACTGACCTCACCCTTCGCGGCAAGGAAGCGCTGCGGGTGATGAACCTGCGTTTCGCGCAGGCGCCATATGCCGAGGTAGGGCGGGACTGAGCTCGTAACAGGACTAGGCCAAGGCCAAGGCGAACTAGGGGCGGAAACAGGGCCCGCGTAGGTCTTGATCGGGACCGATTAGCTTGAGCACTCTAAGCAGACAAAACATTCCTGACTAGGGAGGCCAGCCAAAGCTGGTCTTCCGCATATTCGCGCTCGTTTTTCGAACTTCGTGGAGGCGCGAGCCGGAATCGAACCGACGTAGACGGATTTGCAATCCGCTGCATGACCACTCTGCCATCGCGCCGCTAAGCCGCGGATTTGCAGGCCGCTGCATGACCACTCTGCCACCCCGCCGTATGCTGGAAACCAGGAACAGGGACGGACTTCGAAAACCGGCTGTTCCTTTGAGGATTCTGGAGCGGGAGAGGAGTCTCGAACTCCCGACCTTAACCTTGGCAAGGTTACGCTCTACCAACTGAGCTACTCCCGCGGGCAAGGCGGAATCTTACGGGCCGCCCCCCCTGCGGTCAAGCCGCCGGCGATCTCCTTCCGCACGCGGCGCCAGGGCGAGTTTCAGATAGTAGAACATCGACACCAGCGTCAGGATCGCAGCGAGATAGATGAGCCAGGTGCCGACGCGCTGCGGCTTGAGGATGCCGATGGGATCGTTGTAGAGCAACAGCGGCACGGCGATCATCTGCGAAATCGTTTTTATCTTGCCGAGGAAGTTCACCGCGACGCTTTTCGACTGGCCGATCTTCGCCATCCATTCGCGCATGGCCGAAACTGCGATCTCCCGGCCGATG
>DATFVD010000381.1:0-3337 GCA_035260505.1 Terriglobales bacterium | reverse complement strand
CTCGATCGAGTCGAGGCGGAGGAACTCAGCGCCGCCACGGATATCATCTTCGACCCGCTGATGTTGCCAGCGGGTATGGCGCCTTCGGACGATCCGGTGCTCCGCGTTCGTTCGCCAGTCTATGTGCAATCGTTAACCCGGCGCACCAGCGAGACGAAACAGCCGAGCGCGATCACGCCCGCGGACGTAAAGAAGGGAGAATAGCCATGGAGAATCAACGAAGCCAGTTCGCCGTCACGGATGTTGCACTGGATCATGGCCGCGATGGTGCTGACCATGCTCTTTATCTGCGTGAATGAACCCGGATCCTACAGGAGGACCTACACATGACCAATGGGACGACCAAAAGGATTCTTCTGACGTGGCGATCGCCCGCGTACGGCGCGTGACCTTTGATCACCCGCCGCTCAACATCTTCGGCCCGGAAACGATCCCCCCAGCTCAACGAGACCATCACGGCGCTCGAGACTGACGAGCAAGTCAAGGTTGTCGTGTTTG
Organism: Terriglobales bacterium; assembly: GCA_035260505.1. Classification (GTDB taxonomy): domain Bacteria; phylum Acidobacteriota; class Terriglobia; order Terriglobales; family Acidobacteriaceae; genus Acidiflorens. The sequence goes on along the minus strand of DATFVD010000381.1, from coordinate 2,839 downwards.
ACAGTGCCGTCGATGGATTCTTCCTGACACGCTACGACTTCCTCGCGAAGCCCGAGGACACTACGCGACTTCCTCCGGGTCCCACGGGCCTGCAACAACTTCCGGACATGCTTGTGCGGCTGAGTCGCGCTCCGGTCGTTTCGATCGCGAGCATTCGCGGGCGGGCGACGGGCGTCGGCAGCGAGCTTGCGCTCGCCAGCGACATGCGTTTCGCCAGTCGAGAGAAGAAGTCGATGGAGCGGGGCTTCCACAAACCGGGCGATGGGGAAAACCGTCTCGGTCACTACGTTGGTCAGCTGGGAACATAACGGAGTGCCCAATTGACAGTCAGCGATGGTAACAGAGCGTCTTTAACGCCGAAGCAGCAGGCTCATGCGCTGGCAATGATCGATGAGCCCAAATCTCAGTCTGAGGTTGCCGAAGTGTTCCGGGTGCATCGCAGCACGATATGCCGGCTGGTCGCTGAGCGCCGGGTGCTGGAGAGAGCGTGAGTGAATGAAATCTGATGTAGATATATCAGAATAGCTGATACTTTTGGGCTTTTTTCGCTGCCTATCGGAGGCTTTGCGGATGTCCTCTCAAGCGTTCAATGTGGTGCTGTTTGTGGCCGACTTCGTTGCGGCCTTGGACCGGCTCCAACGCTGTTCTGGTAGCCGGCCGGCTTATCCCTCGGTGCCCTGGCACCGAGCGTTGCGCCAGGCCGACTATGCCGACACTCGGCGGCTGATCGTGGCGCGTCATGCCGAGCTGGACGCGGTCCATCAACGGGTTGCCTACTGCGAGCGGTTTTATGGCTCGAGCATGGCGCGAATGAACGGCCGGCTGTTGCGGCTGGCTAGTGTAGAGCCGGAAATTCCCGGAACGCGTGGTCGCCATACAGAGAAGCGCCACACCTGACAACGATTATTGACGACGTTAGCAGATATCTGCTAACAGTGACTGAGCCCGAGGTTAGTATCTAGCGGCCCTCCGCGCCAACGGCGGCTACGCCAAGAGGGCTGGCGAGCCCCCGGAACGACGCTAGCCGTCCCTTATTGGCTGGCACTAAAGGCTGAGGCTTTGTATCTCGCGGACCGTACCTCCGAAGCCCTTGAGGCAATAACGGAAGCGGAAGCACTAGTGCAGTAAGTCTGAAGGTTGTATAGTGGCATCAGGTTCGCTTGTGCTGTCTGTGAGCTGAGGAAAATGGTACGGCTGCTATACGAAGCTTAGACTTACTGCACTAGTCGCAAGAACAGAAGAACGCTGGTGGTGTGCCGAACTCCATCGGCCCCGCGGGGGTCATGTTTCAGGCAGATTTCCAAATTTGTGTCAAGTTGTGTCGAGAATCCGAACTTTGCACACCGATTATGGGATGTTATGGGATATAATGAAAGTAGATTATTTTTATTTGCCTAATACCTGCTAATCAGCTCCTATTGCTGAGAATCGGCTGTGATACAAGGTTTGGTCAGGGCTAAATTCGCACCAGCGAAGACACAAAGCCAGCAGATTTCTTGTATGCTTCGATCCAGTCGGAGGCAATCTCTCGTTGGGCGGTCTTGCCTGTTCTTGCCAGACTGCTTTGAAGATCTCCAAAGCCCCCAGCTCGATTGTTCTCAAAACATGAACAGACATTCTTAATAATTCATTTTTATAGAAGGCGATGTCAATCGAAACTCTCAAACAGAACGACATTCGATGAATACAACCCAACAACCTGTCGCCGTCGTCACCGGCGCTTCTAGCGGAATCGGCCTGGGCGTGACACAGGCACTGCTCGAACGCGGCTGGCGCGTGGTGGGCACCTCCCGCACGATCAGCAGCTCGAAGGACCTTAGGCCTTCGCCTGAGCTCGTCCTCGTGGATGGAGACGTCAGCAAGAAAGAAACCGCCATCAAGGTGGTAGACGCAGCCGTCAAACATTTCGGCCGTATTGATCTGCTGGTTAACAATGCTGGAATCTATATGCCGAAGGCGTTCACCGACTACACCGAAGAAGACTACAACCTGGTGATGAATACCAACGTCGCCAGCTTCTTCTACATGACGCAGCAGGTGATTCCGCAGATGAAGAAGCAAAATTCTGGGCATGTGGTGAGCATCTCGGGGGCTTCCGTGGATCAACCGAGCGGCGCCGCGACCGAACTGTTGGCCGTGCTGTCGAAATCGCCACTGCCGGCTGCGAGTAAGGCGTTGGCGCTGGAATACGCAGCGTACAACATCCGGTTCAACACGGTGTCTCCTGCCGTCGTTAACACGCCGATGCACGCTAAGCGTAATCATGCGGAGTTGGCGAAGTCTCACCCCCTGGCTCGGATAGGTGAAGTTTCTGATGTCGTCGACGCGGTGCTCTATCTCCAAAACGCCACGTTCGTAACGGGCGAAAACATCCGAGTGGATGGAGGGGTCCATGCCGGTCGGTAATAATTCCACCGTCGCCAAACCGGGTTCGCGTTTGCGCGAACTTGGCCTGGTTCTCCCGAAGCCACCATCGCCTTTGGGAGCTTACGTCGAGGCGTCTCAGGTTGGATCTTTGCTCTTTTTAAGCGGCACATTGCCCCTCGTTAATCGCAAGCTGGCGATCTCTGGGCGCCTCGGCGCGAACCTTTCGGTAGAGCAAGGCCAAGAGGCTGCCCGGTTGGCTGCATTAAATGCTTTGGCAGCAGCCCAAGAACATGTCCGCGATTTAGACAGACTCAAAAAGTTAGTTAGTCTCTCCGTTCTCGTAACGACAACGGAGGAGTTTGTTGACCATGCCGCGGTCGCGGACGGCGCCTCGAACCTCTTTGTGCAACTTTTCGGCGCTCAGGCGGGACACGTCCGTCTCGTGTACGGCGTGTACAGCGCGCCCATCGGC
>DATFVD010000380.1:0-3436 GCA_035260505.1 Terriglobales bacterium | reverse complement strand
GAAGAGCTCGTAAGCCGCTACGAGCGAAAAATCTTTCGCCTCACGATGAACATCACGCGCAACCGCGAAGACGCGGAAGACGCCATGCAAGACGCGTTCATGAAATCGTATTCGCACCTGAACCAATTTCAGGAAAGCTCGCGCTTTTACACGTGGCTGGTTCGCATCGCCGCGAACGAAGCGCTGATGCGCTTGCGCAAGCGCCGGCCCAATCAAGTTTCGCTGGACGAACCGATCGAGGGCGAGGACGATTTCATTCCGCAGCAAATTCAAGACTGGGGACCGAGCCCGGAGCAGCGCTATGCGCAAACGGAGATGCGCGATATTTTGCGCAGCGTGATTGAAGAGCTGCCGCCGGATTTTCGCGTGGTTTTCGTGCTGCGCGACGTGGAAGGCCTTTCCACGGAAGAAACCGCGGAGACGGTGGGAATTTCCGAAGCGGCGGTGAAGTCGCGGCTGTTGCGGGCGCGGCTCAAGCTGCGACAGAAGTTGGATCGTCACTTTCGACAGGACGGAAAACATTGAACTGCGATGGCGTATTCCGGCGCGTTTCCAGATATATCGATGGCGACCTGGAAGCCACGGTGGTGGAGGAAATCGAGCTGCACCTCAAGACGTGCCGGGACTGCACTATTTTGGTGCAGCAGACACGGCTTACGGTCCACCTGTACTACGATTCGGATTTGGTCGATTATCCGGTGGAAGTGCAGGCGCGTTTGCACGAGACTTTGCGGCGGAAGATTCGCCGGGACCGGAAATGACAGGCGGCTAAAGTAGCGGGTCAATTTCCGATAAGCCGATTTACCAGGACTTAGCGCGTGGTCCGACGATAAGTTCCGAGTAGCGACCATCCGCCCAGAGCCTCGTTTTTTGCTTCCTACAACCCCCTTTCTGGATAACTTCCGGCTTGCCGACCACTCCCAAGTGGGTGGCAGGTTGCACGGCGGGGACGTTGAGCACATGCCGTCGACGAATTTCCGCCGCCTGTCACAAGTGACAGTTCCCGCGCAGCCCAAAATCTATTTAGAGTGTGCTCCGCGACTTGCGGGAAAAATCGGGAGGTGTCGATCGCACGAGAAAACAGCGGATTCTTCACGTGGGCGGGCATAAGGAGACACTAAAATGACAGATGCTCAGTCGGCGCAGCAGAAAAAACCCAACATTATCTTTATCCTGTTGGACAACGTCGGGTGGGGGAATTTCGGTGTGTACGGCGGCACCATACCCACGCCGCGCATCGACCAATTTGCCAACGAGGGCATCCGCTTCACCAACTACAACGTCGAGGTCCAGTGCACGCCGTCGCGCTCGGCCATCCTTACCGGGCGGCATCCGGTTCGCTCAGGGACCCTTAGGGTCCCTTACCCCGGGGAGGGGCTATCTGGGTTGGCGCCGTGGGAATACACCATCGCCGAACTCCTCTCCGACGCCGGCTATGCCACCGCGATGTACGGCAAGTGGCACGTGGGCGACCACCAGGGTCGGCTGCCGAACGATCAAGGCTTCGACGAGTGGTGGGGGATCAAGAACAGCATGGATGAGGCGGGCTATACCGCGTGGCCGCTATTCAAGGAGAGCGGCATTCCGGCGCCCATGATTTGGGAGGGAAAGAAAGGCCAGCCTTCTACGCCGGTGATGCCTCTTGACCTGAAAGTGCGGCCGCTCGTGGACGGGGATTACGTCATCCCCAAGACAGTCGAGTATATCAAGCGGAACGCGGCGGCGAACAAGCCCTTCTTCGTCTATGTGGGCTACACCGAGATTCACCCGCCGGTGATCGGCCACCCGGATTTCGTCGGCAAGTCCACCCAGCGCGGCGGGCTGTTCGCCGACATCATCGGAGAGGTGGACTACCGCGTCGGGCAGATCCTGGACGCGGTCAAGGAAGCGGGCGTCGACGACAATACGATCGTCATCCTCAGCAGCGACAACGCGGGCGGCGGAGCTATCCCGCAGGTCGGGCCCGGCTCGAACGGGCCTTGGCGCGGCGATTTCCTGAACACGCCGTTCGAGGGAAGTATGCGGGTGCCAGGCATAATCCGCTGGCCGGGTAACGTCCCTGCCGGTGTCGTCACGAACGAGATGCTCGCCGCTGTGGACTGGCTGCCCACGCTGGCCGGGATGGTGGGTGCGTCGAAACTCGTGCCTAAGGATCGACCGATCGACGGCGTCGACGCCTCGGCCTTCATGTTGGGCAAGAGCAATACGACCGGCCGCGCCAGCTACATGTTCTTCGGGGTAGACGGCGAGCTGCTGTCTATCAAGTGGAAGATCTACAAGACGATCTTCCGCTATACCGAGTCTCACGCCATCGATAAATCCTACATCCGGCCGCAGTTCCCCATGTTCTACGACCTGACCAGCGATCCGCACGAGGATTCTAATCTGTTTGAAACAGATATGACTATCGGCTGGGTACTGGCGCCGGATTTCAAGCTCATCGGTGAATATGAACGCAGCCTAAAGGAATACCCCAACATCAAGGTCGGCGACGACTTCAAAGGCTATAAAAAATCAACTTCGAAATCGGCATGACCGGGGCCAGTCTCACGCGTTTCTGAGTTGAAGTAACTGAGGAGACGGGTGCAGCTCGCCGGTACCGCAAGCACCAAGAAAGGCAAAACACATGAGTTGCAAAGCTAGAGTTGTCCTTCTTGCTGGCATTATCCTTTGTCACATGGCGCCAGCGATGGCCCAACAAAAAGGACAGTGGGTGCCGCGACAGTATGGTCTCAATGCCGGTGTGATTCCCGACCCCGGAATCACTTATGCCAACATGGCTGTGAACTACTCTGCCAGTCAACTGAATGATTCCAATGGAAACCCCATTCTTCAGAATGTTACCGCGACCTATTCATTCTGGGTGGATGAGAACATTGTCTATTACGTTCCGAACCACAAGTTCCTCGGCGGGTATTTCATGCCCTATATTGCTGTGAACATTGCGAACGGTGAGTTGTGGTTCTCTTCTTTAAGTACTGCAACGAGTATTCAGCCAAGGCTCGTCCAGAGGGACGCACGTTTGTGTTCGGCGGTTCGTGGACGTTGCGGATTCCGAAGCCGGCGCCAACAAAGTAGAGGTAGGGATCGAAGCAAATTGCCGAAGCGCCCAGTTCGCCAACTTGGCATGCACTACCGTTTCCCGCAGCGAGTAACCCCCCGCCACGCGAAGCAGCTGCCAGAACGTGGCCCCGAGCCATCCCCACACACCGCTTCGGCTTGTGGGCGGTTGACGGGCAATCCGGAAGTAATCCCCCCAGAGCCTCTCAACATGACGTGGGCTGGATAGCACGGGGAACAATCTTCCCCCTTTCCAGTCGCTGGGAAGGTTTTTCACTTGACTCTCCCTTTATAGAACGCACTAACCGGAAACTGACCGTCTACCGCGCTAAATCCGCAGGGACGCGCCCTTGGTACCTCAGGATAAACTAAGCTC
>DATFVD010000379.1:0-15294 GCA_035260505.1 Terriglobales bacterium | reverse complement strand
ATCCAACGTCGCCATCACTTTTACGTGTTTTCCTTCGTACTGTTGGGCTTTGCTCTGGTCGTCCAGTTGATAGGAGGTTTGGCTGGCAGTATCCCGCAAAACCAGTTTATCGCCGGACTTTGTGATTTTGCCTTCGAAGCTCTGTGCGGAGCGCTGATCGCCCTGGGTACCGACTGGTTGCTGCATGGTATCCGGAGTTTGCGTCGACGGCGCGCTCTGACTTGACGGCGCGCTTTGCGTCGAAGGCGTCCCTTGAGCGAGTAGATTGAAGCCAAGCCCGGTCAACCCGAGCATTGCCACCACGGCGAGAAGTTTCTTCATTGTGTCTTGCCTCCAAATGTGAGTTTCGAATTTGAATATCTTGCAATTAAACTCGTGCAGGCCGGGTGCAAACGTAGTGCCAAAGCATTTGCGTTGACTAACTGGCTGCCTGGGCGCGAGATAGGCGGTTGCGAAAAGACTATTCGCCCCAGCACAGAGTAGAAAATTCCAGAGCGTCTGAAAGTTATGGTTACCAGGTCCGGGCAACCCGTACAGGGGTTACTGCATGCCGGACAGCTAGAGTGGGATTGTTTCTTTATGGCTACAGCATTTCACCGATGGGTTTGGGCCGGCTCTAGGTGGATAGTGAGTGAAGGCTGGATTCCTGGACACGAGCGAGTTCGCAAAACGCTGAACGGGATCAGCAGAAACTCAACTCGGAGGTTCTTCAATGTCTGTACGAAAAGGTTCTCTCCTCTCCCTGCTGCTCTTCTGCACGATTTGGGTTGTGGCGCAGAGTGCGCCTTCTAGCGGAACATTGCCCGCCGGCGCTCCAGGAGCTACGGGACAAACCCAAACACCGGGTACGGCGACGCCGCCGGGAAGCACCGCAACACCCCCGGCAAGCACCGCAACACCCCCGGGAAGCACGGCGACGCCGCCAGGCAGTTCTGCGACTCCGACCACGCCGCCTCCGGCGACGACCACCGTTCCCAGCTCAACCTCTCCGAACACGCCTTCTCCAGGGAGCAGCACGCAGCCGTCGTCGACTGATCCGAACGCGACTCCGAGCAGTACTCCTTGTGTAACGCTGCCGGACACCGCGGCTGGTTCGACGCCGAATAGTCGTTCGACGTCGAATGCCGGGTCTTCCAAACCGGGCTCGTCACCATCAACATCGGGAAACAAACAAGGTAATTCGCCGACGCCAGGGACGCCGGAAACGACGCCCTCTGGTAGGCCATGCCCACCTGTCGCCTCGCCCGATTCAACCAGCACGCCGCCTTCGAAGTGAACAATAAGGGTGGAGTTTCGGCTCCAACCTTTGAACGCGGGCCCGACTCTCCCGGGTCCGCTTTTTCGCAGGGCGCTTCGGAAAAGTTCTCTCCGCTTCGACGCTCGGCTTGGAGGCTTCGGCAACAGTTGCAATTATGACAGCGGGGCGATCGACGTTCCTATGAACAGTTGAGCGCGGATCATAATTCGACTGCTGATCGCCTGATGAGGCATCTGCACTAATGCAATTGCGGCGGGGGGCCCGGCTCCGCCGTTGCTGGCGCCATCATATTCCGGCTGCTCTCAAGACCTGGCCGAGAAATCCCCAGCTTCTGCATCTTGTGGATTAGTGTAGTGCGCTTCAAGCCAAGTTTAGCGGCCGCGCCTTTCGGGCCGCCGATCACCCAACCGACCCCTTGCAGCGTGTGCAGAATGAGTGCGCGTTCCGAGTCCTTCAGAGTAGTTGCGGCCGGAGACGAGATGACGACAGCCTGAGTCCCGGCCATCGGCAAAGAATTGGGAAGCACGCCATCGTCCGAAAGGATCACGGCGCGTTCAATCAGGTTCTGCAGTTCGCGGATATTCCCCGGCCACGGATACGACGCGAGCGCAGCCATTGTTTCCGCGGGAATATGTTCAATTTGCTTACGCATCCGGCGACAACAAACCTCGACAAAATGCGTCACCAGCGCCGGAATATCTTCCCGACGCTCCCGCAACGGCGGCAGCAGCACTGGGAAAACATTCAGACGGTAATAGAGGTCGCTACGAAATCCGCCGCGATTCACCATCTCCATCAGATCACGGTTCGTGGCCGCCACCAGGCGAACGTCCACTTGATGAGTCCGGCCGCTGCCCAAGCGTTCGAACTCCTGTTCCTGGAGCACGCGCAGCAGTTTGGGCTGCAGCGCCGGCGGTATATCACCCACCTCGTCCAGGAAGAGAGTGCCTTTGTCGGCTAGTTCGAAACGGCCAATCTTTTGCGCGATGGCTCCGGTGAAGGCGCCTCTCTCGTGGCCAAAAAGTTCACTTTCCAGCAAATCCAGCGGGATGGCGGCGCAATTCAGCTTTATGAACGAGCGTCCACACCGCGAGCTGAGGTTGTGAATTGCGCGCGCAATCAATTCCTTGCCGGTGCCGGTTTCTCCCTGGATAAGCACGGTGGAATCCGTAGGCGCGACGCGTTCGACTTGTTCCAGCACAGCTTCCAGAGCGGGACTGCTACCGATGACTTGCTCGAATCTGCGCGGATTACGGTCCTGGTCACCGGACCCAAATCTTTCGAAAGCTCCCACAGAGGACCTCCTTGCGTTCGCGTGCCTGCTTCTGTGTTGGATCAACTCTCCAAAGCTGCTCGAACACTCTCGAGCAGAACTTCGTCGTCGAACGGTTTTGCCATGAACTCCACGGCGCCTGCTCGCAACGCTTGCATCCGCATTTTTTCGTCTCCGTGTGCCGTTATGAAGATGGTCGGAATCCTGCAATGCTCAGCGTTCAGCTGGGCCTGCAATTCCAGGCCGGACATTCCCGGCATGCGGATATCCGCGATCAGACATGCAGTCTCGCGATGTTGGCCGGAGGTCAAAAATTCCTCCGCCGAGGCAAACGCTCGCGCTGGCAAGCCGACCGCTTTCAGCAGTCCCTGCAATGCGCTCCGCATCAAATCATCGTCATCGACAATCGCAACTAGGTTGGTCTTTCCCTGAATGGCCATGGCAGCAAGTTAGCATTGGTGTCAGAAAGAGTGCAATCATGCTTTGGTATGAGTACAGTAATACTGGCGTAAGCAGGAAGTGCTTGAGAAAGTGGTAGTTACAAAGGGAAGAACCGGCGCCTCAAAAAGGAACGCCAGCGGAGGTCATTCATGGGCCTCGGCCTTGCTGGGGAGAGTGAAATGGAAGGTAGCCCCGCGTGGAGAGTTGTCGATAGCCCACAAGCGTCCGCCATGCGATTCAACGATAGAGCGGCTGATCCGAAGTCCCATGCCGGTGCCGTGAACCTTCGTGGTAAAGAACGCGTCAAAGATCCGGTCTGCCTGCTGCGGCGGCAACCCCACGCCGGTGTCGCTGACGGAGAGCATGACTTGCTCATTCTCCGATGGCTGCGATTGGATGACGAGATTCCGCGTCCTATCCACCTCCTTCATCGCATCGATGCTGTTCATGATGAGGTTCATCAGGACCTGCTGCAATTGCACGCGATCTCCCATAATCTGGGGAATATCCGCGGCCAGGTCCGTTCGGACCAATATCGAATATCGCGTCGCCTCCTTGCGCAACAGGACGATCATCTCTCGGATCACTTCATTCACATCCACCAACTCCCGTTGCGGAGTACCCTTCTTGAAGAGCAAACGTATCCGGTCGATGATCTCGGCCGCTCGCGTCGCGTCTTTCACGACTCTCAACGAAGCCTCGCGTGCCTCTTCCAGATCAGGCTGATCGCGCGTGAGCCAGCGCAAGCAGGTATTGGCGTCGGTGACGGCGGCGGCAATCGGCTGTTTCACTTCATGCGCCAGGGAAGCAGTCAGCTCTCCCAGGGTGGTCACCCGGCTGATGTGCGCGAGATCCGCCTGCGCCTGACGCAACGCCCCTTCAGCTCGGTTACGGGATTCCTCAACCCGCCGTTTTATCTCCATCAAGCCGGTGATCAACAGCGCCACAGCCAGGAAAGCTGCAAACCGCAAGAAGGTAGCCGACTCGCTGGCTTGGGGGAACTCCGTCCGCAGAAAAAAGTGGTCGAAGGCCAACGCGGAGAGAGCAACCGAGAACAGACCCGGCCCTAGGCCTCCGAAGAGGCTGCTCACCGTCACAGCGAGAAGGAAACACGACGAAGGGGCGTCTATGGGCCGAGCCACCGCCAACGCGACCCCACAGGAAATTGTCGTCAGGGCATAGCCCCGAACTGCCGAGAGAACTTTCATCCGCGATTGCCCGGCGGAAGCTCAAGCTTCCCCGCCATTCTGACCAATTCCGCCAGTGATTCAGCTTTCATCTTCCGCATGACGTGCCCGCGGTGGATCTTCACCGTGATTTCGCTGGTCCCGAGATCAAAAGCGATTTGCTTATTGAGCATGCCACGGACCACCAAGCCCATAACCTCGCGCTCGCGTGCGGTCAGGGAATCGTAGCGCTTTTCCAGTTCGGCCAGCTTACTCTGATGTTCCCGCGCTGCCCGGTCGCGATCCAAAGCCTGGTGGACTGCATCCAGCAAGTCCTGGTCCCGGAAGGGTTTGGTCAGAAATTCCACCGCACCGGATTTCATGGCCCTCACCGACATCGGAATATCTCCATGACCGGTGATAAAGATGACAGGAATCCGGATTCCCGCGTCCGCCAACTCGCGCTGAAAGTCCAGACCGTTGACTCCTGGAAGTCTCACGTCCAGAACCAGGCAACTTGGTCCGTCTAGCCGCTTGCTACGTAGGAACTCTTGCGGTGTCCCGAAGGTCTCGGACCGCAAGCCCTCCGACTTCAGCAGGCCTTGGATAGAGGCACGCACCAAGTCATCGTCATCAATGACAAACACCGTGGAGGGGTTTGCAGGCGTCATTCATGCGCCTCGACTTTGGTGGGTAAGGTAAGGTTAAAGCTAGCGCCGCACGGAGAGTTATCGGCAGCCCACAAGCGGCCGCCATGCGATTCAACGATTGAGCGGCTGATGCGAAGTCCCATGCCGGTGCCGTGAGCCTTCGTGGAAAAGAATGCGTCGAAGATCCTGTCCGCTTGCTGCGCGGGCAGCCCTACGCCGGTATCGCCAACCGACACCATCAGTTGATCGTTCTCCGTTCGCTGCGAGTTGATGATGAGCTCGCGCCTCCCCTCCACCCCTTTCATCGCATCGATGCTGTTCATGATGAGGTTCATCATGACCTGCTGTAACTGCACACGGTCTCCCATTATCTGGGGAAGCGCTTCCGCCAGCTCCGTCCGTACTGATATGGAATGTCGCGATATCTCGTTGCGCAGGAGGATGATCATCTCCCGAATGAGTTCGTTTACATCAACCAACTCCCGTTGCGCAACGCCCTTCTTGAATATGAGGCGGACTCGGGCGATGATTTCCGCCGCGCGGGTTGCGTCTCTAGCCATTCTTGACGCAGCCTCGCGCGCCTCTTCCAGATCGGGTTGATCGCGCGTAAGCCAGCGCAAGCAGGTATTGGCATCGGTGACGGCGGCAGCAATCGGTTGATTCACTTCGTGCGCCAGGGATGCAGTCAGCTCTCCCATGGTGGTCACGCGGCTGGCGTGTGCGAGATCCGTCTGCGCCTGACGAAGCGCTTCTTCGGCATGCTTGCGCTCGGTGATGTCCGTCGAGCTCCCCACAAATTGCACCAAATCTCCCGATGCGTTCAAAACAGGATGGCCGACAGTGTGGATGTGTTTGACAGAGCCGTCTGGAAGAAGGATTCGGAATTCCACTTTGTATTCCGACTTTTCATCTATGGCTTGATCGATTGCCCCTTGCCACTTGGCTCGATCCTCCGGATGAGTGCGCTGCCGACGTTCGTCAAAAGTCGGCGGGCCATTTTCTGGATCGAAGCCATAGATGCGGTACCACTCCTCGGACAGATGCAAGGCGTCTCCTCCCGCTACCCGCCAGGCCCAACTCCCTGTGTGCGTGAGCCTTTGCGCTTCCGCTAAGTACGCCTCGCTTCGCTGCAGCTTCTCTTCCTGTAGTTCCAAGGTCTGGGCAGCGAATCGCCTGTCTACAGAGGACGTCAGAAGAGCCAGTCCGAGGACGATAAAGGTGGCGGCGGCAATTCCGGCGGTGCCGAGGGTGGAAATGCTTACGGCGTGAGACAGGTCCGCCGGCATGCCCGAGGGCGTGAAACTGACGGCGGCCATGCCGGTGTAATGCATGATGGGGATAGCAGCGCCCATCACGACGGCTCCGGCTAACTTTGCCCAGCCGATGCCCGTTTTCTGATCTCGGAAGTGAAACGTAATCCATAGCGCGGCGAGAGCAATCAGAACCGCGAACGCGACCGACAGGACGACGAGAAAGGAATTAAACTGGCATATAGCCGGTAAACGCATGGCGGCCATGCCGATGTAATGCATGCTCGCAATCCCCGCACCCATCAGGACACTTCCGGCGACCGCTCGGGACGCACCCATTTTCTTTCGGCTCACCACGTACAGCGCAATGGCCGACGCGAGAATCGCCGCCAACAGTGACAGCAGAACAGTTGGCCAATGGTAGGCCACGGGAATCGGCAGGATGAACGCCAGCATCCCAATGTAGTGCATGGACCAAATGCCAGTCCCCATCGCACCGGCCCCGCCCAACAGCCAAACCGCGCGAATCCAACCGCCCGCAGCCGTTACGCGGCCTGCGAGATCCAAAGCAGCGTACGACGCAAACATGGCGATCAACACCGAAAGCGCCACGAGCGCGTAGTTGTATACGCCAATCAAGTTCACGGCAGCCATTGGACGTGTTCTCAGCGAACCGCTGACCGCCCAACATCATAGCGCAGTGGCCTCAGCTCGACAGGTCTTACTGGCGTCTCTCCTCGCACTTACCTTGCCGGTCGCGGGCTGGGAACCTTGTAGTCGTCGGTCAATGTCTTCAAGAAGGCGACAAGGTCATCCTCTTCCTGATCTGTCAGCTTAAGGTTGCCGAGTTGTTTCTTGTTAAGGTTGCTCGAATCTTCGGGTGGCGGCCAGCACGCGACCTTTTCGCCGGGGTCTCCTGCCTTGCACCGGGGCAGAACGTCGCGCGTGTTGTAAAAGTGGACTACCTCTTTGAGGCTCTTGAAGTAGCCGTTGTGCATGTAGGCCTTCACGAAGTCGGGTGTAGGACGCATGTCGACGTTGCGCAGTGTGGGTACCTGAAACTTTGCGTCGAATTTGGGAGCGAGTCCGATCCACCCCGAATCAGGATTCAACTGGCCGCTATCGCTTTGCAGGGTGCGCAGAAAGGATCCAACACCGGTGTCGTCGTAAGCCTGTCCCGCCGGATTAGCGCGATAGCCGCGCCCGTCGGAATTATCTTCGTAGTAATACTGCAGCTCTGGATTCCTCGGGACGCCGAGATTGCTGGCTGTGAAGTCGGTGAACAGCGGCTCTTCACCCGGTCCACCGTCGCGGTGACACTGATTGCATCCTGCCTTACCGCGGAACAGCGCATTCCCATTCGCCTCCTGTGGCGTTAACTTTTCTTTTCCCGCCTGCACAAAGTCATACTTGGAACTGAAAGGACTGACTTCCGGCGAAGCTTCATAGGAGGCGGCCGCCAGTCCGAAGCCGTCATACACGTGGTCGGCACGCTGGCGGTCTGCCATGCTGAGATGGACCGGGTGTTGGTCGTCATTCGATGGCGGACCGGGAGTTGCACAAACTTTCTCGACGTTTGCAGGCCATTGAATGGCAAACGAGTCGGCGCCCCAGACCGCCTCAAATAGCTTTCGATAGGGAGCCTTCGAAAGTCGGTACGCGAGACATGCCGAGTCAGGCAGACCCATTTCTACGGGATTGGTTGGCGGACCCTGAGCTTGTTCGGCGCTGGGATTCTGCAAGCGGTAGCCGCTGGCGCGCATGTCCCAAAAATTTCCACCGACGAAGTCGCCTTGAAGGGCGTTGTAATGAAGCACCGGTGCGAGCGTCGCATACATGTAGCTCTGCGGCTTTCTCTGGCTGAATCGCGTTCTGACGGATCCCGGATACGACACTGTACCCATGTTCAGGGATTGAATCGGTCCAGTGAATCCCGTCTCTGGTGTATGGCAGAAACTGCATGCTTCATTCTGATTGACGGAGAGATGCTTATCGAAGAGCATCAGCTTTCCCAGCGTATGGACCTGTCCCTGACGATCGAGCGAGGTCTGGTTCATCTGACGGAGTGTGTCGGCTTCGATACGATCGATGTCAGCGACGACCTTGGCAACTTCCTGCTCGAAACCTGCGGGCATGCGACCGCGAAGGTCGTGAGTCGCTCCAATGGCTGCGACATGTCCCTGATATCGGCTACTGGCGAGGAGCAGTAGGGAGCCAAAGATAAGAAGCCCGACCAACGATAAAAGAAGAGTTCGAGTGCGCATTTGTCACGCCGTGGTCTCAACGAAGAAATCCTCGATCTGGTTCACTTCCACATTGCTGAGGCGCAGCTCGCCCGCGCTCATGACTCCCTCTGCTTGCCAGGCGTTGCGGGCCCCGACGATGGCTCCGGTCACGTCGGGATTGTGCAGCGTCCAGGCAATCGCCACTTCGCCGACGGAACGGTTGTGGCGTTTGGCGATCGCTCGCAAGAGCGCGACCAGCGCCAGATTGCGGGACAGATTTGGGTCCGTAAAGTCTGGATGCCCTTTGCGCCAATCGTCCTTGGGCAGTTCGGCCGCACGCTCGCGGGTCATAGCGCCGGTCAGGAGACCGGAAGCCATCGGGGAATAAACGACGACGCCTATGTCTTCCCGCCGGCAGAAGGGCAAAATCTCATCTTCAATTTTGCGGTGCAACAACGAATACGGAGGTTGCAGAGAAGTTACGGGGGCGATGGCTTCGGCACGTCGCAGTTGTTGAACACTGAAGTTGGAAACGCCAATCCAGCGCACCTTGCCTTCGCGCTTCAGGTCGACAAGCGTGGACCAGCCTTCTTCCAGTTCGTCCGAGTCCGGATCAGGAGGCCAGTGGATCTGGTAGAGATCGATCGCATCGACAGCGAGGCGGCGCAGGCTGTTCTCGACTTCGTAACGGATCGAATCGGCGCTCAGTGCTTTCTGTACCCTACCTTTGGCATCCCAGCGCAGGCCGCACTTGGTAAAGACGTAAGGCTTAGAACCACGCCAGTCCTTCAACGCGCGGGCGACAACTTCCTCGGAGTGTCCCAGACCGTAGACGGCCGCGGTGTCGATCCAGTTGACGCCGAGTTCGAGCGCACGACGAATGGCGGCAATGGAGTCGTTGTCGTCCTGCGATCCCCAGGCGAACTGCCAACCCGAGCCACCGATGGCCCAGGCTCCGTAGCCTACGAGAGTGATGTGCAGGTCGGAATTGCCAAGCTTGCGTGTTTGCATTGCAGTCTCCTTCAAAACTTCCTTTTTCTGATGCGAGAACTGCATTTGCGTCTCCAAACATTCTTTACCCCGGACCAAATCCATTGGATCGTTCCAGTTCACAGCTTTATGTGTGTGCCCAGCTGAGAATCCTGCAGCCATTCGACCCGGTTGAAATCCGTTCCCTGTCGAAATGCCGACGTTGTGTCAACCGCACGACGCTCATCCTCATTTCACGGGCGCTCTCCGGGCGAGACAACCCGCTGAAAATACGCAGTTAAGTTACTTGGTGATTGATTGGAGAGCGGCGTGCCTTTTGATGTCGTACCAGGAGGCACAAACGGCATGGAAGCGGCAGAGACATGCATCGGAAGCGAACCGCGCCTCGCGGTCCGCATCGGCGAAAAAAATCTGGAAATGCAGGACGTTCTCGCGCGTTGTTTGCCCTCGTTTTACAGAAAGGCTTATCGGCACCTGGGCAACGCAGCCGACGCGGAGGACGCGGTTCAGGATGCACTCTTGGCTGCTTACAAGCACATCGACCAGTTCAGGGGGCAATCGCAAATGTCGACATGGCTAACCTCTATTGTCATCAATTGCGCGCGCATGCATTTGCGCAAGAGGCCACGCCAGACCCACCTCTCGGTGGATGAGCGATTCGGGGGAGATGAGGAATATTCCCTGGCAGAACGACTGGCGTACCGCGGACCAAGTCCTGAAGATGAGTGTCGAAAGTCGGAACTGGACACGCGCGTGTTGAAGTTCGCGGCGCAGCTTTCGACTCCGCTGCGAAAAGCATTCCAGTTGCACGACGTGGACGGCCTATCCACGGGCGAAACAGCGCGACTTCTGGGTGTGCCAGACGGGACAGTCAAGGCTCGGGTCTCACGGGCACGCGCGAAACTCAGACGACTGATGCGCCGGACCAGCGATGTACAGCCGCGTTCGGCATCCCCTCGTGCAGCGTCACGATGAGCACTGTTCCCCGCACTTCGGATTTTACGCCAGCATCGGCCGATAACTTCAGCTGAGCGAGCGGCGAAGCTAAGAGCTAAACCGCAGAGCGACGTCCTTCGGTAAATTTACGAACCAGAAAGAAATTTTATGTGGATTGTTCGACTCGCATTACGGCGGCCCTACACATTCGTGGTGATGTCGATCCTCATCCTGATCCTAGGGGGGCTCGCAATCGTTCGCACCCCAACCGACATCTTCCCGAACATCGACATACCCGTCGTGAGCATCATCTGGAACTATAACGGCCTCGTCCCACAGGAGATGAGCGACCGCATCGTCACCACTACGGAGCGTAATCTTACTACCACCGTCGACAACATCGAGCACATCGAATCACAATCGCTCTACGGAATTGCTGTGGTTAAAGTGTTCCTACAGCCCAGCGCCAACATTCAACAGGGTATTGCCCAGGTTACCGCTGTCTCCCAGACCCAACTCAGGCAGCTGCCTGCCGGATCGACGCCGCCGCTCATTCTTGCCTATAGCGCATCGAGTGTGCCTGTCCTCCAGTTGGCCCTCTCCGGACAAAATCTCTCGGAGCAGCAACTCAACGACTATGGTCTTAATTTCATTCGTACGCAGATCATCACCGTCCCTGGAGTTTCGGTGCCCTATCCCTATGGCGGTAAGCAACGTCAGGTGCAGGTGGATCTGAATACCACCGCATTGCAGTCGAAAGGCCTCTCCGCGCTCGATGTGGTCAATGCGATCAGCGTGCAAAACCTGATCCTCCCCACGGGAACGTCCAAGATTGGCTCCAGGGAATACGATGTTTCCATTCCCAACGCAGCGCCGCAGACGATTGCGGATCTGAACCGAATCCCGATCAAAACGATTGGTGGCACCACGATCTATATCAAAGACGTCGCCTGGGTCCGCGATGGCTTTCCCCCGCAGACCAATATCGTACGCGTCAATGGGCAGCGCTCGGTATTGCTGACGATCCAAAAAGCGGGGAACGCGTCAACGCTGAACGTGATTTCGGGCATCAAGGCCCTTCTTCCTCAAATTAAGGCCACCCTTCCGCCCCAGTTGCAGATCTCGCCCCTGAATGATCAGTCGATTTTTGTCCGCGGCGCGATCAGTGGAGTGGTCCGGGAAACCCTGATTGCCGCGTGCCTGACCTCATTCATGATTCTTACTTTCCTGGGAAGTTGGCGAAGCACGGTCATTATCGCCACCTCAATCCCGCTGGCGATTCTGACTTCCATCATCGCGCTTAGTGCGATTGGACAAACAATCAACATCATGACACTCGGTGGACTCGCTCTGGCGGTCGGCATCCTCGTGGACGACGCCACGGTCGAGGTCGAGAATATCAATCGCAACCGGGAGGCCGAGCCAGACAAGGACATGGACGAAGTTGTCCTGGACAGCGCATCTCAGATTGCGACCCCGGCATTCGTGTCGACACTTTCGATTTGCATTGTGTTTGCTCCCATGTTCCTTTTGTCCGGCGTGGCGCGATACCTCTTCGTGCCGCTCGCGGAAGCCGTGGTTTTTGCCATGTTGGCCTCCTATTTCCTTTCGCGGACCATCGTCCCGACAATGGCCAAGTACTTATTACGTGCAGATAAAAAGGAAGCAGGAGATGCTCCCAGCCGCAATCCGCTGGTACGGCTGCAGAAGCGTTTTGAGGAAGCCTTCGAAAGATTTCGTCAAAGCTATCGCAGGCTGCTGGAAGTTTGTCTCCGTCGCCAGCGTGTTTTCCTGGTTGCGTTCTTCGCCAGTTGTCTCGCTTCTCTGGTAGTTCTGATCCCATGGCTAGGCCGGGACTTCTTCCCCAGCGTTGACGCCGGCTCTTTCAAACTTCATATGCGTGCTCCCACCGGAATGCGCATTGAAGAAACCGCCAACCTTTGCGATCAGGTGGAGCGGTCGATTCGAGCGCAGATTCCTGCGAGCGAAGTCCAGAACGTCATTGACAACATAGGCCTGCCTTACAGCGGTATCAATCTCTCCTACAGCAATTCGGCGCCGGTCGGTTCGTCAGACGCCGACATTCTTGTGAGTCTGGCCGTGAAACACCATCCCACGGCCAGCTACATTCACCAGCTTCGTCTGTCACTCCCGAAACAATTCCCGGGCGTTTCGTTCGCCTTCTTGCCCGCGGACATGGTCGGACAGATTCTCAATTTTGGATTACCTGCCCCCCTCGATGTTCAAGTCGTCGGAAATGATCTGGAAGGGAACCGGCGCTATGCCGATGCCCTGCTCGCGAAAATGAGATATGTTCCGGGAACTGCGGATCTCAGGATCCAGCAACCTTTCGATCAACCCTATCTCAACCTCCGGGTCGAACGCACGAAGGCTGAACAACTTGGTTTCACCGCCCACGACATCGCGCAAAATCTTCTCGTGTCATTGAGCGGGAGTTTTCAGACGTCGCCCACATTCTGGCTGGATCCGAAAAACCATGTCAGCTATACCATCGCGACTCAAACGCCGCAGTACCGCACGGATACGTTGCAGGATCTGGAGAACATTCCCATCACCGGCACCAACCCGAGCGCACCTCCATCGATCATGGCCAGTCTTGTATCGACTCAGCGGGGAGCGGGAATGGCTGTGGTTTCTGATTACAACGTTGCGCCGGTGATTGACATCTTTGGCGCTGTCACAGGGCGCGACCTGGGTGGCGTGGCTGGCGACATCAACAAGATCATTGATGCCACCCGCCAACAATTGCCGCACGGTTCCCGAGTCGTTGTTCGAGGGCAGGTTCAGACGATGCGAGCCTCCTACGTCGGTTTGCTTACCGGACTGGCGTTCTCGATCGTGCTCGTGTACCTGCTGATCGTAGTCAACTTTCAGTCCTGGCTCGATCCGTTCATCATGATTTCCGCGCTGCCCGCGGCGCTCGCCGGGATTGCCTGGTTCTTGTTTATAACGCACACGACCCTGAGCGTACCCGCACTCATGGGAGCCATCATGTGTATGGGCGTCGCCACTTCAAACAGCATCCTGGTTGTAAGCTTTGCCACCGAAAAAATGGCGGAAGGAAAAGATTCCCTCAGTGCCGCACTAGAAGCGGGCTTCACGCGCTTTCGTCCCGTGCTGATGACTGCTCTGGCCATGATTATCGGCATGGTGCCCATGGCTCTCGGACTGGGAGACGGCGGTGAGCAAAATGCTCCTCTCGGCCGGGCGGTTATTGGCGGACTGATTTTCGCGACGGTTTCGACGCTGTTCTTTGTTCCAGCATTTTTCAGCGTCCTGCAAAATTCACGCCGGCATCCGGCCCAAGCACCACAGGAAAACTAGACACCAAGTCATTATGGAGTCAATTATGTTGCCTCAAAATCAAACTCAAAGTGAAGACACGAGACGGATCGACGGGCACCCGCCCCCAATGCTTGAAGTGGAAGTGTGGGAGCGTTCGCGTTCGCGTAAACACTGGCTAATCCTGGCGATCGCGTTGATCGCTGTTGCCGGCCTCTTGGCGTGGGGAATCTGGTCACGTGTCAGTGCCAGCACAACCCTGCGCGCGGAGACCGCTCAAGCCGCTTTGCCGGCCGTGTCAGTCGTGTCGCCAAAACAAACTGCACCCGCCCAGGAGATCATCCTCCCAGGAAATGTCCAGCCATTCATCACTTCGCCGATCTATGCCCGCACCAATGGGTATTTGAGAAAGTGGTACTTCGACATCGGAGCGCACGTGAAGAAAGGGCAACTGCTCGCTGTGATCGAGACTCCGGAAGTCGACCAGCAACTGGAGCAATCGTTCAGCAACCTCAATACCGCCAAGGCGAATCTCGCGCTGGCCGAGATTACCAGGAACCGCTACCAGGGATTGCTGAAGACCAATGCCGTCTCTCAGCAGGACGCCGATAATGCTTCGGGCACTTACAACGCCAACAAGGCCATCGTTGAGGCGAATCAGGCGAACGTAAAGCAACTCCAGGCGCTGCAATCCTTCGAGAAGATCTACGCGCCATTCGATGGAATTGTCACCGCCCGAAACACCGATATTGGCGATCTTATTAATTCCGGTAGCAGCAGCACTGTGAAAACCGATCTCTTTCACATCGCTCAGCCCGGAAAGTTGAGGGTTTACGTAAACGTCCCCGAGGAATATTCGCAAGGAATCAAAACCGGCATGACAGCAGATCTTAGTCTCGCTGAGTTTCCGGGCCGCAAGTTTCAGGGAAAACTGGTGCGCACTTCCGAGGACATCAATGTGACCACCCGTACCCTGCTGATCGAGATCGATGTGGATAATCCGACGGGCACGCTGCTTACGGGCTCCTATGCGGAGGTCCACCTGGCGGTCTCGACGCAGGCTTCAACCTTCCTGCTTCCAGTCAATGCTCTGTTATTCCGATCGGAAGGTTTACGTGTCGGCATTGTGAAGGACGGGAAAGTCGCGCTCACAGCCGTAACTCCCGGGCACGATTTCGGCAATCAGATAGAGATCGTCGCTGGCCTCAAGGCAGACGACCAGGTCATTATCAACCCGCCCGACTCGATCGTTTCCGGACAGCAAGTTCAAATTGTTCAGGCAACATTGCCAGGGGATATAAAGTGAAGCAACCTCACAAGACGATTTTGGCCGAAAACTCGCGAGAAGCGCCTTGGCTCGCAGTACTGTTGGCAGTAGCGGCGCTCTTTTTTACCGGATGCGCGGTCGGGCCCAAGTACCACACTCCTGTGGCGCAGGCTCCTCCCGCCTATAAAGAGGTAGGAGACTGGAAGCCCGCCCAGCCCAATGACCAGAGCATTGGCGGTACGTGGTGGACAATTTTTCAAGATCCGCAGCTTGACGCGCTGGAACTCCAGGTCAATGTATCGAATCAGAATCTGAAAGCAGCCGAGGCGCAGTATCGTCAGGCGCGTGCCGCGCTTCGCTACAATCGGGCGGACTATTATCCGACCCTGACGGCGGGGCTATCAGGGACGCGAACCGGAGTGTCAACTCACCGTCCTCCCCCAAATTCGATTTTTAATGGCGTCACTTACAACGACTTTGTGCTGCCATTCACTTTTTCCTATCAGGCTGACGTCTGGGGACGAGTTCGAAAAAC
>DATFVD010000378.1:0-4255 GCA_035260505.1 Terriglobales bacterium | reverse complement strand
CACAAACCTTGTGAGGTACTGAGATGAAATGGCTGCAATGGGGAATCACTTTAGGGTTGCTGGCGCTCGTGCTTGGCACCTGCGCCGCCTACTATGCCACGCGCGAGACCGGTCGTCCTAGCGCCAAGACCGCGGCATCAGACGCCGTTCAGAATCCGCTAGTCGACGAACGCCCGCTCCCGACTGCCCGTGGATTGGCTTCGCTGGCAATCACCGCCGAAGAGCAACGGCTCTCCCAGGAAGCGGTGCGAATTGCGGACCACGAAGTGGACTTGGCCTTCGCGGATGCGCTGCGCCAGGCCGCCGAACATCAAACCGACCAGGATCCCAAGAACCACGACCTATATTTGAAAATGCAGCAGGCGCAGGCGGCTCTGACGGACGTGCAATCCCGGGTCGAGCAGCTCAAGGCACAGATCTCTTCCGCCAAGCCCGGTGAAAAAGAAGCATTACATGATCGGGAGGCTCTGCTGGATGCGGAGCAGGCGCTGGATGAAGACGAAGTCGAGGATGCGCAACAGGAGTTGATCCGGGCCGGAGGCGATCAGGAGGCCGCGGTCCAGCGGCAGCGCGATCAACATGAGGCGGGGGAGCACGAGTTGGAGCAACACCAAAGTCAGAACCCAACCGGAGCCTCGCCAGCGGCGACGGTCGATCTCGGCGCCAGCAATCTGGTGGGACAGGTGCGTGCCTGGATGTGGCTGCGAGACAAGCGCACGCACCTCGAGTCGGCGCGACGCCTGGCGCAGGAAATGGGGAGCGAACTGCTCGCCCAACATGACGCCCTCCAACGCCGCGTTCGCGAGGAAACACCCCAAAAGGAAGAGACGAAGCAGCAGGCGGCAGACCTCCGCAAAGGGGCCGCCGCGGGGGCGGTTTCGAAAGAAACGACCGCGACCGCCGTTAATTCCCTTAAGCATTTCTCCGACGATCAGAAGCTTCTCTCCGACTTCGACAAGCGCATTCGGGACCAGCGTGAGTTGCAGGAAATCTACGGCGACTGGCTTGATGTGACGCACAACCAGCAGCGCGCAATGCTGCATAGTATGGTGCGATCCGTCCTTTGGATTTTGCTCATCGTGGTCATGGTGTATTTCGGGAGCCTCCTGGTGAATCGGCTTTTCAAGCAGACTCCCCCGGAGAAAAAGCACCTCCTCACGCTGCGCGGAGTGATTCGATTCAGTTTGCAGGCGGTGGGCGTTCTGGCGATTGTATTCGTGATTCTTGGGGTGCCTAACCAGATGCCAACCATCCTGGGATTAGCGGGTGCCGGGCTGACGGTCGCGCTGAAGGATTTTATCGTCGGATTTTTTGGATGGTTCGTGCTGATGGGAAAGAACGGGATTCGGGTCGGCGATTGGGTGGAAATCAACGGCGTGGTGGGCGAAGTGATCGAGATCGGATTGCTGCGCACGGTGCTACTTGAAACCGGCAACTGGACTGATACCGGGCACCCGACGGGACGCAAAGTCGCATTCGTGAACAGCTTTGCGATCGAGGGACACTATTTTAATTTTTCGACGGCCGGACAATGGTTGTGGGACGAACTGCAGGTCGAGGTTGGGCAAGGCGAGAATCCTTATCCGCTGATGGAGGCGATCCAGCGACTGGTGGAGGAAGAGACACGGTCGAGCGCTGCGCAGGCCGAGAAGGAATGGCAGAAGTCCGCGGGGTATCGAAAATCGCTGACCGCGGCCCCTATGATTCATCTGCGGCCGACCGCGTCGGGAGTGGAGATGCAGATCCGGTATATCACCAGCGCCAACGAGCGTTATGTAACACGCTCGAAGTTGTACGAGAAGATTGTGGGATTGCTGCGCGGAGGGGCGAAGGCGCAAGTTGCCGTGCCGGCGCAGGCGGCAGAGGATGGGAATCTTACGGGCTCTTCGCAGAGTCCCTCGGCTCAGACAACTGCGGATCCTTCGCGGCGCTCGGGATGACAGACTTAGACTAGTCAGACTTCTAGGACTACCGCTCCTTCGCTGCTCAAGAAAAAGAATTCTCTTAGCAGCTAGCTGGAGGAGAGCTTGCCTGGCTCTCGCAGCGGAGTTGTTCTTTGATTTGGGCCGGGAGGCGCGAAGCGGTGAGTAGCTCGTGCAGCAGCGGGCCGGCAAAATCGCGGCTGAATTCCAGGGCGCGGGCTAGCGAGAGATGCTGGGTTCGCAGAAGCGCGGCACGGATTTCTCTGCGGGAGGACCACTTCCCATGCTGCGCGACCGCATGCACCAGGGCAGCGCAGGCGGCGGGGCGGAGTACAGAATTGATGACGAGTGCTTCGGTGAGGCGCGGGTTTCCGAGGGCAGTCTGCATGACTCGGGTCTCGTGGGCTGCGGTCTGGGCATCGATAGGGTTAATTTTGCCACCGAGGGTTTTGCCATCCATGATTGCTACGTCCAGCAGCAGAGCAGCGGCTACTCTCCCCGAGGCGCGGTGGGCCAGCGTCAGACGTTCGCCGACGGTAACAGTTTTGAGACGTGCGATGAGGACATCATCGACGGCGACTTTCACGTCAGCGGGCACGGTGGGCGAGAGCGCAACTTTCATCAGATCGAAAGTGTAGAACTGGCGCGCGAGCGGCACGGACACATGGCGTGGTGTGTGCGGATGACTGGCCAGCGCGATCTTTACCTTGCGGCTTTTGAGTGCGTTAGTGTTCCGGGCGAGTTGCTCGATGACTTCCAGAGGCAAATCGGCGCGCTTGAGGAGGCCTAGGGCGAAGTCTTCGGTGAGGCCGGGGTCGGCGGCAATGCGGAGAAGATCAGCGGGAGCGGAGCTATGGATTTCGGCTTCGTCGATGCGTGCGCCGGGTGCGATCGCGGACGGAATCGCTGATGCGGTTGAGGGCGGCGCGTTTTCTTCTTCGAGATCTTCGTCTTCGGGCATTTCCCTCTCGGACATCGCTGGTTAGCCTGCGCCAGACTGGCAAGTCACGTCTCTACTGTGCGGCGCGTGCTCGGGCTAACGCGCCTTCGATCGGATCAACTATTTCCTGCCGAACATCGAGACCTGGCAAGGCTGTCTGCAATGTATTGTAGAAAACCTGGCGCACGTGTGGAGACTGACGAAAGACACTGCCTGTCATGGCGACTGGGAGTGTCGACCCCGGGAGCGCGGCCGATGGAGCATGGGGCGCCAGACGGCGGACGACGGTGGCCGCGAGGCTACCCAACTTGGCTCCGGCGTCGGTCAGGAGATCGCCAGCGATGGGGTCGCCCTCGTCTGCGGCGCGCAGGACGATGGGAAACAGTCGTGGGAAATCGGGTGGCGGAGTCGAGTTGGCTTGCTGGACAAGTTCGCCGAGAGTGGTGAGCTTCCAGGCTTGGAGGATCATTGCGGTGAGCGCGGTTTCAAGGCCTTGATCGTGTGCGCCCAGGAGAGCAGAGATGGCGCGGCGCCCGATCCAGTGGCCGGAGCCTTCGTCAGAGATGGCGAACCCCCAGCCTCCGGCGCGTGCGATGCGACCCGCAGCGTCGCGACCGTAGACGATGGAACCGGTGCCGGCGATGGCAATCACGCCGGGGCCCGCGCCGAAAGCGGCTTCGAGGGCGATGGTCATATCGCCGACGACTTCGATTCTTGTGAGAGTTATTTCGGGAGCTATTTCGGAAATTAGTTCGACGAGGATCGTGCGAGTCTTCGCGGCGATCTCGGGTCTAGCAGCGCCGGCGGCGCCGATACATATGGCACTAATCTGAGCTGGAGAAATATTGGCGGTTACGCAGACTTGGCGGACCGCGGCGTGGAGAGCTTCCTTGGCCTGCGTTTCGCCGAGGCGAACGATGTTGCTGCCCCCGGACATCGCGGTCGCCAACACCATAGTTTCGTCGCCGAGCACACAGCGGGTTTTAGTGCCGCCTCCGTCGATTCCGAGATAGTAGGCCATCGGGCTAGTTCTAACACAGGTTCGGTGTGATCCGTTCGGCGAAGGGTCCCAGGCCGCGCACATCCTTGTACAATGCAACGAACTATTTGCCGGCTTCACCAGACGCGGCAAGCCTTATCTATACACCAGAACCGAAAGGGACCGCTTGGGACTGAATTGGATCGACCTGCTGATTGTTGCGGCGTACCTGGCGGGGATCACGCTGTTCGGGCTGCGGTTTCGCAAGGGGAAGCGCACGATACGAGACTACTTTCTCGCCGACCGCAATATTCCTTGGTGGGCAATTTCGCTGTCGATTGTGGCGGCGGAGACGAGCACGCTGACCATAATCAGTATTCCCGGCCTCGCCTACGATTCGAATCTTACTTTTCT
>DATFVD010000377.1:0-12745 GCA_035260505.1 Terriglobales bacterium | reverse complement strand
GTGAAGATCTCGTCGTGATCAAGATGACGTGTGATCAGGGAGTGCATGCGGCCCCATCCGCAGCTGAGACAAATCGCAGCGAAGAACAACCAGGAGCGAGTTTCAGCCAGACGCGCAAGGGCGAGCAGAAATCGAACGGTTAGGAACCGACTCGAATCGGAGCGGGCCTCCGAATTCGCAAGCATCATTCGACTTGGGGCAAGCAAACTCATTAGGTCTGCGGTTCAGACGTTTGAATCCCGACAACAGGTTAGCGGTCGCCGACATACAGGCATAGCCGTTCAAACATGAGATCTCCAAATTTGGCGACATTCTTAGCGAAGAGCGGCCGTTAGAGGAAAATCATGAGCGACTGCAGAGATTGTAGCGCAGGACGGAGAGCCTCCAATCGTGCGGCCGAACTCGCTGGGTTACCAAAGATTCGCCCAATCGACCGAAGCGCTGGGCTGGAGCGGACCTCCGTTGCTAAACTGCGATAAACACGACAATGTCTTCTCCTCAACTCAGCCGGCGACAGAAACGCTCGGAGGCTTCTGCCTTGATCCCCTGGATCTCGGCGAAGGTCCTCGCCAGTATTTCTGTCAAACAACTCCTGCTTCAGGATGAGGTGTTTCTGGCTTCCGTGGCTGACGTCGGATTGATTATGACCGCATCGCTGAGCCGTGGCGGTCGGGTCTTCTTCTGCGGGAATGGTGGGAGCGCTGCCGACGCCCAGCATCTGGCGGCCGAGTTGACAGGCCGATTCCTGAAGGAACGCCCGAGCCTGGCCGGGATCGCGCTGACCACCAATACTTCAACCCTGACCGCGATCGCCAACGACTATTCTTACGAAGAGGTCTTCTCGCGTCAGATCGAGGGTCTGGCTCAGCGGGGCGACGTGCTGCTGGGAATCAGTACAAGCGGCAACTCCGGTAATGTGCTACGAGCCATGGACGTCGCACGTCACATGGGGGTATCCACAGCCGCCCTCACCGGCAAGACTGGTGGCAAACTTGCCGCCCACGCCGAACACTGCATCCGGATTCCCTCCGACGAAACGCCGCGTATCCAGGAAGGTCACATCCTTACCGGGCACATTCTAGCGGAAATCGTCGAGGCAGAACTTTTCGGAGAGTAGAAACTGTGCTCGAAACTCTTCAGCAGACCGGATCCCTCAAACAGCTCACGCGACACATACCGCCGGCTCAATTCGGTCGTTACCTACTTGTAGGTGTGTGGAATACCGCGTTCGGATATGCGATGTACGCGGTTCTCACCGCGCTTCTCACGCCTCACGTGCCATATGCCTACATTTTTGCGAGCGTCCTGGCCAGCCTGTTGAACATCACCGTTGCCTTCCTCGGGTACAAGTGGTTCATCTTTAAGACCACGGGAAACTACCTGCGCGAATGGTCCCGCTGCGTGCTGGTCTATAGCGGCGGCATCATGATTGGGATACTCCTGCTGCCTGCCTTGGTCTATGCGGTTCGCCACTCAACGAGATTTGACGCGGCCGCACCCTACATCGCAGGCGCCGCTCTTACCGGCTTGAACGTCGTGGTGGGGTTTCTGGGACACAAAAACTTTTCCTTCCAATCGTCACAAATAAGCTAGACGGGTTGGAATTCCTTGGCCGCTGAAAATTGAGACGTTCCTGTTCAATGACCAGAGGCGGTCGCTGCACCGGACTGTGTGTTTGCTCCCGGTTGGAATTCTTTCTCAATCGGTGACTGCGCCATGGGTTCTCCCGGGGCAAACTCAAAGTTGAGACGCTCCTGTTCAACAACCAGCGGCCGCCGCTGCACGAGAGTGTGTATTTGTCCGATGTACTCGCCAATGATTCCCACAAAAACTAATTGGAGCGACCCCATCAAGAACATCCCAATGACGAGTGGCGCCATACCAACCGAGAAATGGTTCCAGAAGAGCAGCTTGTATAAGAAGTACGCGAACCCTGAGAGAACCGACATTGCGGCGCCAAAGAAGCCACTCAGAGTCACGATGCGCAGCGGAACCTTGGAAAGATTCGTGATCCCAAGCATCGCCATGTCGTAGAGCGCGTAAAAATTGTTCTTTGTAATGCCGCGCTTCCGCCGCGGCTGGTGGAAACGAATCTCGGCGTGCGGCAGCCCGATCTCCGCGATAATGCCTCGAAAATAGGGATAAGGGTCGTTGAAGTCCTTAATCAACTCCACGACCTTGCGGTCATACAGGCCGAACCCGGTAAAATTCTCGTAGGTTTCGATTCCCGACAGCCGGTTAACCAGTTTGTAGTAACTCTTGCGGATCCAGAACATCAGACCGCTTTCGTCGGCTGACTCCTTGACAGTGATGACGATCGGAAAGCCATGCTCCCACCGCCGAACCAGGTCAACAATCATCTCCGGGGGATCCTGCAGGTCAGCAACGATCCCGATTACTGCGTCTCCCGACGCCTGGTACAGGGCGTGCATCGGGGAGCGTATGGGGCCGAAATTCCGCGCATTGCGGATGACCTTGACATTTTTATCGAAGGACGCGATGAGCTTAAGGATCGCAAACGTATTGTCGGTGGACGCGTTGTCAATGAAGAGGTGTTCATAGTCGTAACTTCCGAGAGAACTCATGACCGCGCGGACGCGTTCGTAAACCTCGCGGACGTTATCTTCTTCATTGAAGCATGGAGTGAGGATGGAGATGGTTTTCTTCATATTGCCTCAGTGCAGAATTCCGTCCTTCTTCGATCGTTCGCGCGGTACCGCATAGCACACCAGTTCCCAGCAATCCTCGGCATAACGGCGGAGAAAAATGTCATAGTCGTTGGAGATCGAATGGATCTGACTCGGAATCTCCCACAAATGCTGGCTCCGGTGATAGACACACACGGCCAACACCGGAAGCCTGGAGGCCAGTAACTGACCTGCGCCTGCCAGCGCTTCGGGTTCTGCTCCCTCGATATCCATCTTGATATAGGTCGGAGTTTTCGGCCAGGGAACATCATCGAGTTTGCGGCATTCTACTTTGGCCGAGCCTCCGGTCGTCATTTTTGAAGCAGCCGAACTCGTAACATTGAATTCGACCCACTCGTTCCGGCTCCCGATGGCATAGGGAAAGGCTGTCGCATGCGATTGCATCGGTTCGGGCAGGCTCGCAAGATAGCTGGCCAGCAGCTTGTTGCTGTGCGGATCCGGCTCGAAGCCGATTACGTGCCCGAAGTCCCCTCCGCTGTGTTCAATAAACGCCCGGATGCTGTCACCGTCCAAGGCTCCGCAGTCCGCGAACACTTCGTCCTTGTGGGCCGGCACAAGGAAATATGTCTGCTTCGCCGGCTTCGAAGGAGTCATACTCTCCGAGTCGAGCCAATAACGGAATCTCAGCTGTTCCACGAATTCCGTTCGCGAGGCCTCGTCAGCGAGAAGACGGAAGCAATCGCGGATCTTTTCTTCGCTGTCGCGAATAAGGTGCGGGTAATCGAGTCCGCTCTCGGGAATGAAAGTCTCCCCGTGCTTCCAGCACAGGGGGACAAATGGAACAACCACTTTGCACCCCAGGCCTTGCAGTTGTTTCCGTGCCGACGAACCGTGATAGATGGTAACCACGAAGCTCGAATTGGCGGCATATTCCCGGACGGCGTCCTCCGGTTTCAAAACCGGAAAATCGAGAACATCGGTCCCCCACATCTTGGGGTCATTGTCCGCGAAGGCGCGTATGCGGACGCCTGACTGCGCCAGGCCCGTCGCAATATATTTTCCCAGACGCCCGGCACCGAACAGAACGATAGAGTCGCTAAAAGGGGAAGTTAAGCGATCGAATGTGTTTCGCTCCCGGGCGATCATTTGCTCACGCGACTCGGCATGGACGCCGGCGAAGAAGTTATCCAGCTGTGTTGCGGAAGTTGCAGTCCCTGTAGCGCTCAATAGATTCTCCTGATCTCAGCCGTCGTGGCGCAACATCGCCGGATCGATTGCCTTTCTGTTCTCTTCATACCAGCCGTACAGTGCTTCAATCGCCGCTTGCATCGGTTCGAATTGAAGCGCCGGGATTTCCTTCATCATGCGGGAATTGTCGCCGGTGTACTCGGCTCCCATCCCCGGGGTCTTCACCTGGATCTCCGGTTTCTGTCCGGAAACGGCCGCCACGATCTCCGCAAGGTCCCGGAGTTTCCAGCCCCTGCCCGTGCACACGTTGTAAGAAGTCTGTTGCGGCGTGTTCTCAATGAACCATCCTGTAATCGTAGCCAGATCCTGGACGTAGAGATAGTCGAAAATGACATTTTGCCGGAGCACAATCGGCAAGCCACTGATGACTCGCGCGCAGGCATTCGAAATGAATCGCACGTCCCACGCCTCATATTTCCCAAAGACTCCAAACAGGCGAAGATTGACGAGATTTGGGTGCCCTTCCGCATACTTTGCGCAGACGTATTTGGAAAATCCGTAAGCGTCAGTTGGCACGCAAGTATCAAAGTAATCCTCTGAAACACGCGGAGGCAGTTCCACCCGGTTATATTCGGCTGCGGAGCCGAAATAAATCATCTTGCCGAAAGCATGTTCGTTGCGAGCGAGATTGAAAAACATTCGGCAGTTGCGATCGAGCATGTCGCACGGAGCGCCTAAACGGCGGTTCGAGCGGGTGGTCGCGGTGTGAACAACCACATCGAATCTGTTGCTTTCCAGGTATCGCCGGACCGCGTTTTCCTCCCGAAGGTCTAACTCTGTAGAAGCAGGAGCGTGGATCTCGTAGCGACCTGCAAGCGCCTCCACCAGGTTCTTGCCAATGAACCCCGAGCCGCCGGTAATGAATATCCGGATCACCGATTCGACTCCTTAATTTTGCTGCGCTCCTCCGGTATGGCGTAACAAACGGAATCCCAGCCGTCGGCATCGTGGGGCCGCAGGAACAACCGATAATCAGGGGCCAGCTCGTGAACCAGGAGCGGAATCGACCAGAGATGGTACTGGGTGTGATACACACAAATCGAGAGGACGGGGCGATGCTGTCGAATGGTCCTCTGCGCCCCGGCCAGAGCATCGGGCTCAGCCCCTTCAATGTCCATTTTTATGTAGGTTGGGCGGGACGCCGCCAGCAAGTCATCCAATGGACAACACTCAACGACGATGTCCCCGTCGTTGCGGACACTGGAACCCTCGCTTCCGTCAGCCGCAAATCGGACTTGACCCCGTTTTGCTCCAACCGCTACACCACTGAGCTGGATCCGATGGCGCACTTGCGGGTCCAAACCGTCTGTCCAGCTTCTCAGGTTCGAGAAATTCCTGGGATCGGGCTCGACCGCCATGATGCCGGTAAACTCGTTTCCGGCTCGCAGCAGAAATTGTTGTAACGTGTCGCCCGTGTAGCTGCCACAATCAACGAAGAACTCGTCGCGCTTGAGGTCGAAGAGAGTGGATGGGAAATAGGACTCTTCCCAGTCGGGCTCAGTCAAGACCTCAAAATCGCCAGAGGCCCGCCATTCCACTTGCCTTAGATATTCTTCCCTGGATTGGTCATCTGACCACAATGAGGCGGCACTGAGGACTCTCTCCGAATCCTGTAAAACTCTATGTGGGAGATCCTGGCAGAAATAGGGCATCAAGATATCTGCAAATTTCCAGCGCAGGTTCGATGACGGGACGATTTTCCTGCAGCCTAGCTTGCCGAGTTTGTCTTTGGTCTCCGCATAACGGTGTCCCTTGGACCAAATCGTCACAATAAATAACGCAGAGTCGCCGTATTTATCGGCGGCATCCTGTGGAGAGAGCACCCGCACGCCTTCCACGAGGCCATCCCATCTCTCTGGATTGCTGTCGCTAAACGCCAGTGGCTCGACTCCGATGCTCCGAAGGCATTGCAGAGCAGTTTTTCCCAGGCTACCCACTCCGAACAAGACAACACGTCCGCGGCACTCGGCGAGCCGCCGCTCGAATGTTTGTGCCTCTCGTTCTTTCGCCGAAGCGATGGGTTCGCTGAGAATCGCTTCCAGCTTCGATAAGTGTGTCTGGGTCGCCATTTTCATTGTTCTTCGATAATTGGCACGATCATGTTCGCGCGGAACTCATCGCGATCCAGGAATGGCCACAGGTCTTCCAGCGGTTTTGAGACGAATGATCCGTCGGGACGCTGCACCGAAGTGACGCGCGGACACCGCGGCTCATCCGGGATCACCTTCAGATCGCACACAACCGGGCCCGGCATTTCCAGAACTCTGCGAACTTGTGCCGCTAAATCGTCCTGTTCTGAAATTTCCGCCGAAGCAATACCGAATCCCCGCGCGATCGCGCTCAGGGCCGGCAGATGCATGCCGGTCCGATCGTCGCATCCAATATTCGGCTTCCCGAAGAAGTTTGTCTGCGAGGCCCGGATGGAAGCGTAGCCATCGTTATTCAGAACGAAAAACTTAACGGGCAACTGGTGGCAGGCGATCGTGGCCAATTCCTGGATATTGAACTGGAATCCGCCATCCCCATCCACGCAAATTGTCCTCCGTTTATCATTCGCAAAACAGACCCCAATGCTTGCTGGAATCCCAAAGCCCATGGAGCCGAGTCCGGCGGTGTGGAAGACGCGCTGTCCTTTTTTGGCGGGGTAGGAAAAAATAAATGTTTCGATACCCGATCCCGAGCTGCCCGAGACAATATTGTCATCATCCTCAACCACGCTTGCCAGCACTTCCGCAAAATGAAAGATGCTCACCGCACCGGGTTTCCGGTGCTCCGCCTGAATCAAGGGATAGCGTTCCTTCCAATCGCGACAACGCTTGACCCAAGCTTGACGATCCCTGGGCACGATCGCCGAACTCTGACGCTGGAGTTCGTGGAAAAACGCGGCTGCGTCCGCGTGTATAGCGGTGTCGATCAAGCTGCCCAACTTTCGGATCTCCGACTCGTCCACATCGACCATCACCTTGTGCGCCCCTCTGGCGAGTTGGGAGGGCTCCCAACCGGTCAAAGGGAGATCCATTCGTGTGCCGATGATGAGAAGGAAATCGCAGTTCTGCAGCGCGAAGTTCGCGCCACGCGCGGCCAGCGTTCCGGGGCGGCCAACGAACAGCGGATCGTCTTCCGATACAAGATCAGAACTGACCCAGGTGGTCTCCACTGGGATCCCCAACCTGGATGAGGCGGTTTCAAATTCCTTTTCTGCACGAGCCAGTCGAACTCCGTTTCCGGCAAGAATTAACGGGCGTTCGGATTGGTTCAGCTGCTCTATAGCTTTTGCGACCTGGGACGGCAATGCGGATTTGTCGAAGAGCGCTTCGAGTTCCGGCGGCTGAAAGCCAACCAGCGATTGTTCATCGATCGGGGCGGCTTGTACGTCGATAGGTATGTCAATCCAGACTGGACCGGGCCGCCCGGAAAGCGCCAGATGAGTTGCTTTCTCGAGATGATATCGAATGGAATTCGGATCGGTTACGGTCACGGCATATTTCGTCAACGACTTCACAACCGAAACGATGTCCAGTTCCTGAATCCCCCGTTGCCGCACCCCCAGCGGTGTGCCGTCAGCCGTGAACATCCTGTCAGGCCGTTTAACCTGTCCCGAGAGAAAGAGGCAGGGGGAGGAGTCGAACCATGCCCCCGCGAGGCCGGTGATCGCATTCGTTCCGCCGGGTCCGGTTGTAACCATGGCTACACCGAGGTGATTCGTCGCCTTCGCGTAATTCTCCGCGGCTATGGCGCTGGCCTGCTCGTGATGATTGCAGACGAACTCAATTTCAGTGCACCGGCCGAGAGAGTCGTTGAGATGCATGGCGCCGCCGCCCGAAACCAGAAATACATGTTTCACTCCGAGATCGGCGACAAAACGGATGACGTAGTCAGAGAGTTTCATCGGGTGTCAGACTGTCGAGGATGACGATGCTGCCCGGTATTGACTGGCCAACAGGTGATTCACCAGTTCGCGGACCGCGCCATTGCCGCCGGAAGCCTTGGCTACAAACTCACACTTGGCGAGCACTGCCGGTTGCGCGTTGGACGGCGCCGCAGAAAGTCCGGCGATTTCCAACGCCGGAATGTCATTTACATCGTCGCCCATGAAGCACACTTCCTCAAGTTTAAGATCGTATCGTTTGACGAACTCAGTTAACGCGGCGCCTTTCTCTTTGCAATTCAGCGTGACGTGCTCGATGTGCACCTTCGCTGCCAGACGACGGACTAATGGGCTGTCTTCTCCGGAGATCAACGCCAGCACGAATCCCGCCTTGCGGGCGAGCGAGAGCCCCATAATGTCGGCAAAACAGAATCGCTTCCACTCTTCGCCGTTGGGTCCCCACCAGACAGCGCCGTCGGTGAGTACGCCATCCACGTCCATGGCCAGGGCCGTAATCCTAGGCATGCGCCGCACTCACCCGACGCAATTTCTTGATGATCGGTTGCTCGCGCTCGAGCACGCGCTTCACGCCGTCACCCATCGACTTCTCGATCAAGCGAATGTCACGAACCAGGCGCGTGATTCCGTTGGGCTCGAGTGAGGCTGCGTGATCCGAGCCCCACATCGATCGGTCCAGCGTGATGTGCCGCTCAATCATGCACGCTCCCATGACGCTCGCCGCCACGCTCGATGGCAGGCCTGTCTCGTGACCGGAATAGCCGACCAGCACTCCATAACGGTCGATCAGTGTATTGATGACGCGCAAATTCAGCTCTTCGTAATACGCGGGATAGGTGCTGCACGCCTGCATCAGGATCAAGTCCTTCTTCCCCAGGACCTCAATCGCGTGGTCGATCTGCTCCAACGTGCTCATGCCGGTTGAAAGGAGAATTGGTTTTCCGGTCGCTCGGGTGTGCCGTAACAGATTGTCGTCTGTCAGCGAGGCGGAGGCGATCTTGAAGCAGGGGACATCAAACTGCGCGATGAAATCGACCGACCCTTCGTCCCAACAGGAAGCGAACCAATCGACCTTCACTTCTTTGCAGTAACGGTCAATCTCCTTGTATTCCTCGATCTCGAACTCGAGGCCGCGCTTCAAGTCGCCATTGGTCGGGCCGAACGGATTTTCGCGGGGCTTCGCCAGTTCCTCGGCGGAGTAAACGACATCGATCGTCCGCTTCTGGAATTTGACCGCGCTGCAACCAGCGCCCACCGCGACGTTGATCAATTGTTTGGCAAGATCGATGTCGCCATTATGGTTAATGCCGATTTCAGCGATGACATAGCAAGGCTGTGCCATTCCGACTACCTTCGAACCTAGTCGGACCTGTGCTTTGTTGGCTGCGGATCTGTTGCTATTCTCGTTCTGCATCGCTATACGCTCCTTGGGAAACATGGCTCGAATAACTCGGCTAACTTATCGTTGCCGGTCATGATCGTAAGCATCGGTCGAAGTGCATGGTGCCACACCATTCGCCAGGCACGGGTTACTAATATGGTAATGTCCTTATTCCTTGCTGACATTGTCCATTCGTACACTGTCACCCGGGAATCGGTACATGTACCGAGGATTGGGTAAGGGCGTCTGGCCATCGCGTAACTGGACCTTTCCACATATTTTGACTCAGTTCGATCAAGCACGTTCTCGAGATCGTTGGCCAGCCGGGTTGTCGTTGCGGGACTCATGGTCGCGTTGTCTAAGCTCCCTGGGCGGCGGTTGCCGTTCTTGGAATCTGATGAAAAGTGTCTGCCATGTAATCGATCATCGATTGCGTGATGCCTGGGTAGAGGCCGATCCAGAAAACGTTGTTCATGACAAAGTCGGTATTCTTCAACTCGCCAACCACGCGCCGCTGTATGTCTCGATAGGCAGGCTGGCGAAGCAGATTGCCGCCGAAAAGCAGGCGGGTGGCTATGTTTCGCGATTCCAGAAAGCCCACGACATGTTTGCGGGATGTGGGCGCGTCCTGGCGAACCGCGAGAGGAAAGCCGAACCAGCTTGGGTCGGAATGCGCGGTGGCTTCTGGCAAGATGAAGATGTCGTCGAGATCGATGAGGGCAGCGTGCAGTTTAGCGAAGTTCGCGCGCCGGGTGGCAATAAAGCCCGGCAGCTTCTTCAGTTGCGCCACTCCGACGGCGGCTTGCATATCGGTCGCTTTGAGGTTGTAGCCGATGTGGCTGTAAATATATTTGTGGTCGTATCCGCTCGGCAGATCGCCAAGTCTCCATTCAAAGCGTAAACCGCACGTGTTGGATTTCCCCGGATCGCACCAGCAATCACGCCCCCAGTCGCGAAAAGACTCGGCTAGCTTCTTGAGCGCGGGCGACTGGGTGAGCACGCATCCACCCTCGCCCATCGTGATGTGGTGCGCGGGATAGAAGCTGGTGGTAGCGAGGTGGCCGAAGGTCCCAACGGTACGCCCTTTGTAGAGAGAGCCGACGGCGTCGCAGCAGTCCTCGATCACCCAAAGATTGTGCCTCGTTGCCAGTTCCATGACGGCATCGAGGTCGAACGGATTGCCGAGGGTGTGCGCCAGCATGATGGCTTTGGTACGCCCGGAGACCGCCGCTTCAAGCTGAGTTACGTCGACGTTGTAAGTTGGAAGCTGAACGTCGACGAAGACTGGGACGAGCCCGTTTTGAATAATCGGATTGACGGTGGTGGGAAAGCCAGCCGCTACGGTGATCACTTCATCTCCGGCTGAAAGCCTGCGCTCGCCGAGCGATGGGGAAGTAAGGCACGACAGCGCCGCAAGGTTGGCGGAAGAGCCGGAGTTGACCAGCGAAGCACAGCGCACGCCCATGAAGGCGGCAAATTCGCGTTCGAACTGAGCGGCAAAACGGCCGGTCGTGAGCCAGGCATCAAGCGAGGCTTCAACCAGAAGTTCAAGCTCGGTGCTGTCAAAGACTTTGCCGGACACGGGCACGGCGCTCTGGCCAGGGACAAACGACGGCGGAGCCAGGGCGACGTCGTAGTACTGCTTCACGATCGCGCGGACTTCATCGCGGAGTTGGCCAGCAGTTTTGGTCATTGCTGTCATTGCCGAGTTATCCCCTGCCCGCATTCGCCATCGCGGCGGGCGCGCCCAGGAATTCGCGGTACCAGGCGAGGGTGCGGTCCAGGCCGGACTCAAGCGTGAACTGCGGCTGCCAGTTGAGCATGGTACGGGCACGCTCGGCACTCAGGAATTGATGACGAATTTCATTGCTCGCCTGGTTGAGCACTTCCGGACGCAGAGAGGACTTCATCTTCCGCAGGATCAGTTCCACCATGTCGAGCACGCCGACCTGGCTTTCATTGGAAAAATTAAAGGCCTGTCCCCGGAGGACGGCATAAGAGGCGAGGCGCTCGGCGAGCAGCATGTAGGCGGCAGCGCCGTCTTCAATGTAGAAATAGTCGCGGACGAAGTTCCCATCGGAGCGCACCACGGGCCGTTCTCCCCGAATGATAGAGCGAATCGTGCCTGGGACCACGCGATTCCAGTTCAAATCACCGCCGCCATAGAAATTTCCGCAGCGCGTAATTGCGACAGGAAGGTTGTAGCTGACGGCGTACGTCTGCGCGATTAGATCAGCGCAAGACTTGCTGACATCATAGGGATGACGGCCTTGCAGAGGCATCGTCTCGTTGTACGGGAGATGCTCCTGATCGCCATAGGCCTTATCGGAGGAGGCCACGACAATCGACAAGACCTTTGGAGAACGGCGGCAAGCCTCAAGCAGATTCCAGGTTCCCTCGATATTGGTGGAGAAGGTCGAAACCGGGTTGCGATTGGCGATGCCGACAATGGTCTGGGCCGCCAGATGAAAGACGACTTCGACTTCGTACTCACCGAGCGCGCGCTCGACGAGGTCACGGTCGGTAATATCGCCGCGCACCGTATTGACTTGCTCGATCCGGCGGCTGCGCACGAGTTCACTTTGTGGAACCCAGTCGCGCACCAGGCAAACGACATTCGAGCCGGCCTCGAGAAGTTGCTTGACCAGCCACGATCCCAATAGTCCCGTGCCGCCGGTGACCAAGACGGAGCGATCCCGCCAAAATGAATTCATTCCGCCCACACTTTCCAGGGGGTTTGCTCGCTCGCCCAGAGTTCATTCAGGTGCTGGTATTCGCGGTAGGTGTCCATGGCATAGAAGAACCCGTCGTGGCGGTAAGCCATGAGTTGACCTTCGCGCGCCAGCCGCTCCATAGGCTCCCGTTCGAGGATGCACTCTGGGCCGTCAAGGTAATCGAGGACGCGGCGGTCGAAGACGAAGAACCCTGCGCTAATCAGACCGTTCGCCCTCGGTTTCTCCATGAAGCGCTGCACTTGGCCCTGGGCATCGGTTTCGAGAACTCCGAAGCGCGAGATGGGCGGAACTGAGGTGACGGTTGCGAGACGGCCGTGCTGGCGATGGAAATCAAGCAGACTGCTGATGTTGACGTCGCTCAGGCCATCGCCGTAGGTAAGCAGAAACGTGTCGTCGTTCTCGAGATAGCGGGCGACGCGCTTTAAGCGGCCACCGGTCATGGTTTCAAGCCCGGTGTCGGCGAGCGTTACCGCGAAACCCTGTTCCTGATGCGCCCCCATGAATTCAACATGCGATTTGCGGCCGAGGCAAATCTTGAAGTCACTGTTCATGGCTTCATAGTTCAGGAAGTAGTCTTTGATCATGTTCCCGCGATATCCCAGGCACAGAATGAACTCGCGCATCCCGTAGTGGGCATACATCTTCATGATGTGCCACAGGATGGGACGGCCACCGATCTCCACCATCGGTTTGGGCCGGAATTCGGTCTCTTCCCGGAGACGGGTACCTGATCCACCGCACAGAACGACAACCTTCATATACTGGGTCCTTGCATGCCGCCGGGTCGCGGCAGCAC
The DNA here is from genome assembly GCA_035260505.1 of Terriglobales bacterium. Lineage (GTDB taxonomy): Bacteria > Acidobacteriota > Terriglobia > Terriglobales > Acidobacteriaceae > Acidiflorens. The sequence continues at coordinate 51 of DATFVD010000377.1, read as the reverse complement.
GGTATTAGCGATTCCGATTCGGGGCCGCAGGTCAGTTATCCCACACGAGAG
>DATFVD010000376.1:0-7953 GCA_035260505.1 Terriglobales bacterium | reverse complement strand
AATAAGTGAAACCACGGTCCACATCGTGAGTGTTGCTAACAGCAGGAAACCTGCTACGACCCAGGCCCCGATTGGCCGCACTCGTCGCTCGGCCGTAGTGCCGGGCGCAACGCGATGCTTTCCGTCCGGATCCGCATCATTCTTGGCTCTGCTTGTCATATTTGTCTCTGTTAGGGACGAGCTTCCGCTCGTTCCGGGGCCTCGGGAGGCACGGTGCCCGCCGGAGGAGTCAAGTCAGGGTCGCCAAGGACCGCGCCATTGACCGTCCGCCCGTACATCGAGTACTCCGAGTCGTGGTATTTTTTCCGTGTCTGCTCGACGCCGCCATTGAAGCGCGGGTCCTGCGGCCGCACCTGACTGTCGATAAAAGCCGCCACATCCCAAGACTGTTGCGGACTGAGCGTCCCACCGAGCCCTAAGGGCATGTTAGCCTGAATGAATTCCGCCGCGTTTTTGATCGATGTCATGCCGGCGCCCCAGTTGTAGGACTGCGGTCCCCACAACGGCGGGAACACCACCTGACCGCCCGAGGACTGGCCGAGTCCCTCTGCCCCGTGGCAGGAGGCGCAGTTCTGGGCATAGACCTGGGCGCCGCGTCCGTAGTCGGGAGGTAATGCCGGCTTCGGCAGCGCCGGGAAACCCCGTCCCGGTGCGGTCTCGCCTGTCGGCAGGCCTTTGGCGAGGAAATAGGAATAGCTCTCCAGGGCAACCAGCACAGGATCGCCGAGCTTCGGTACCTTACCGTTCATGCTGTAGCGAAAGCATCCTTGGAGGCGTTCCTCGAAAGAATTCACATGTCCGTTCTTGCTGCGGTAGGCGGGGTAAGCCGTGTAAGCCGCCCACATGGGCGCAGCCCCTCCCAGGCGTCCTGCTTCCAGGTGGCAGTTACTGCACCGCAGTTGGTTGCCGACGAACTGGCGAGCGTATGTCCCCGGATCGCGGAAAATCTGTTCTCCGAACCTTACGACGTCGCCGAACTTGCCGGCTGGAATGGCACTGTCAGAAGGTGGCTGGAATGACCCGGGTCTGACCGTGAACAGAGAACTGATTTTCCAAGCGGTTACCGTGCCTACATCCGCAGCCAGAAGAACGAGCGCTGCAATTTTCCAAATTCCGTTCCTTTTCATGGTTTCCCTGCTTCCTTTCCTCCAAGCGACGAGACGAATGCCGCCAATGCAGCGATGTCAGATTGGGTGAGATGGCTCGCCTCGGCGCGCATGAAGCTTCCCTTAGGATCCCGCAGATCGCCCGACTCCCATTGCTCCAGCTTCTGGGCAACATAGTCGGCGGACTGACCTGCAAGCCGGGGCGAAAAATCGCTTACTCCGAGCCCAGTTCTTCCATGACATTGAGAGCAGGAGAGTAGGCCGCTGTGGTAATCGCCATCCAGAAAGAGTGTTCGACCGCGATCCAACGTCGATTCTCTGGCTTGGATCAGATCCGGCTGTCGCGGCACCGGAAGGCTCGCGAAATAGTCGGCGACCGCCTGGCGCTGGACGGGAGTCAACATTGCTGCGTAGGGCGACATCACAGGATCCTTCCGAGCGCCGGTCGCGAAATACTCAAGCTGTGCCGCAATGTAGGACGAGCTTAGTCCGGCCAGCCGAGGGATGCCGACGTCGGGCTGTCCCGCTCCGTTCTGTTGATGGCAAGAAGCACAACTCGCACGTTCGGGCGACACGCCGTTAACCGCGATCCGGTACCCGGTGGTGATGGACGGCTGATCACCTATCGCCGGGGCGAGCTGCGACAGGCCAGCCAGCAGACTCCCGACAGCCAGGCCTGTCCACACCCACACTCTCCTATTGCCTTCCTGCCTCATTGTTAACGCTTTGCCGAATCTCCGGCGGTGTATCGCTTGAAGCCGTAGCGTTCGAAGATGGCCAAGGCCGGCTCAGAATGGATGAAGGAGAGCCATAGGCGCGCCGCTTCGGGATGCGCGGCCCCTTTTACCACCGCTCCGGCATAGATTGCGGTGGTGTTTTGGTCGGCCGGGATGTCAACGTGCCTAATCGAGTGGCCTGACTGCTCCTGGAACATTGCTTCTGACTGCCAGGTGACCCCGGCATCGGCCAGGCCCTGCATCAGGAATAGTGGCGTCTGGCGGTGATGAATATGCGTCAGCACGGTGCTGCCGTCCTTAACCTTGGTCTTGTAGACAGCGTCGGCCAACGCGCTGCCGCCAGCCTTCTCTAGCGACTCCTGGATCTGCCGGGCAATGCCTTCGAATTCGGGATTTGGCATGGCGAGCCGCACGCCGGGCTTGCCGAGATCAGCGAGGCCGCTGACATGCGCAGGATTATCCTTCGGTAGCATGATCGCCAGTGTGTTGGTGACGTAGGGAACTGCGGGCCCTACCAGCAAACCGCTCGCGATGGATTCTTTGACTTTCTTCAGCCCAGCGAGATAGGCATCCGCCTTTGCCGTCCAGGTCATGTTACCGGAGGTGATCGTACCGCCCGCCTGAATTTGCTTGGTCAGCAGCCCAGGCGGAATCGTCTCCCAATAGATGCGGCTTTTAAAGTCGGGATGCTCGTTCTCGAACTCGGCAACCAGCGGCGCCATCGCGAAGAAATAGTTTCCTCCGACATAGAGCACGAGCTTTGGATCGCTGATGTCCCCATGGAAATCGGCGAGATCGTCCACCTCCGGCACGTTAAATTCGAAACCGCGTTTCGTTGCATCATTGTTCTCCCCGTGTTGCCAGGGAGGGAAAACCTTTTCGGCGTAGCTTGGCACCTCAGCTTTACCGTGCCAAAGCGTGTCCGGTGTCGGATCCTGTGCGAAAGCCGATGTGAGCAGCGTAGGCGCAGTTAGAGTGAGTCCTGCCGCGAGGCAGAGTACAGGGTGGAATGCAGTCATCCTCATGGTTCCTTTATGTCGCGTAATGGAAGCCGGCCTTTTGCAGCTCTGGAATGGTGCCGACGATGCCGGGTGTTAGTACGACGCCCTCGATCAGGTGATTAGTTAGCTCGGCAGCGAGTGCCTCATGCGACAGCCTGTCCGGGTTGATACCTTTCTCCAGTAGCTTCGCCGTCTGTTCCCAGATCGCATTGTGACACGCCATGAACACCACGCCGCGTTGCTGTAAAGCTGGGACGGTGTTGCCGGCAGGGCCGAACACGCTCTTGGGATCTTCATGCGCCGCGGTGTTGGTAGGTACGTCCTTTGGGTCGATCAGAGTGTTGGCCTTGAAGTCGTGGCCGGCCATCGCGGCGAGCTGATACTTGTCCCACATCTCCTGATCGTAGAGCGCCAACTGCGCCGAACCATGCGTGGCGGAAACCTCCAGAAAATCCGCATGCCGGAATGAGAAGACCTGCGCGTTGAGTGAATTGCGCATCAGGTTCAGCCATGGGCCGCCGATGTCGGTGTTGTCCCAGACCTGCTTTCTGCTGCCGCGATAGGCGATTACGGCATCCAGGGCCTCGGCATCCCATAGATCCGGCTTGTCGAGGACCATCGGCACGGTCTTGAAATCGCGGGGGCGTGGTGCCTTGGCCAGCTTTTCCATCAGTGAGCGGAGTTCTCCGGCCTCCGGCGCGGCGATTGGTCCTTCCGCCGCTAATACTCGGCCTCCCAGTAGCATCGAGCCGCCTACTAAAGCGGACATTTGCAGGCAGCGACGACGTGATAAAAACATATCCTTCATGATGCCAAAAATGGCGATCTGATGAGGTCTGAATAATCAATTGACTGGATAAGCTATCAGCGCGGCTTATATCGAGATATAATGTTCCATTCGTAAAGCTTGCTACTAGCCAACTTAGGAATTTCCGGCGAACGCGGCGAAGTGACGGTTGAGCATCTGAAGACCGGTGGATACCAGTTTCGGGGTAATTCCGCCGTTAACCAAAGTTAATAAAACAATTGGTGAAATCGCTGAGTGATTTAATGGCGATTCCTATCCGCTCGGCATCGCAAAGTAATACGACCCTCGTAGTAGTTCGCCCTATATCCCGCTTAAGCCAAGCAGCAGAATATCTGATGTCTAATCATATCAAAAAATGATACCTGCGCGTTGGCCTGTGTCATCGGTAGACCATGAAGACAAACGTACAGGCCTTTCCTCTAGCGGCAACGAGCGAAGGCCACGAAATGAACTCCTACATCAGCCTAATGTTAGATGCCGAAGCCGTGAAAGAGCGGCTCCGTAACTACTGTGGGAAGATCATAGTGACGAACCAAGCAACCGGAACGTTTATAGGCTGCCAAAGCGCTTCGCCCACAACAAATGGTACCGACTGACAGATGAAATCGGTCTGTTCCTTACATCCTTCTTCAGACATTCTAAGCCACGCTGAAATGTTTCCTCAGACAACAATCGCAAACAGGAAAACACTTTAGCTCGATAAGGCGTGAGGTCGCTGAGCTGATAGACCGCACGAACTTCCTCATGGCGGAGGTCAACGAAACCAGTATCTCGCAATTCGGTTTCGAGAGTATTCATCCGCGGATAGCGAGCGAGCTCTATCTCGATGGTCTCCGGCCAATAAACCGAGAGTGGTGTTCGGTTTCGAATAATCTCTTCCGAGTCAGTGGCGATGCAGATTGTTCCTCTTTCAGACAGGAGGCGATTGATCTCGCTAAAAGCGCGCACTCGGTCATGAAAGTGATGGATCGCATCGACGCTGAAAACGAAGTCGAGTTGAATGTCAGTGAGGTGTGTGTTCTCTGCCGGGGCGCAAATCCAGGTAACGTCTCCTCCTGGCGATCGCGCTTTACTCAGCATGTCTCGTGACGGGTCAAGACCCCAGGCCACACAGCCAGTCTGCGATTGGAGAGCGGAGATGTAGTTGCCGGTCCCACAGCCCAGCTCGAGGACCCTCGAACCCGCGTTGATGCCAGCACTGGCAATCAGGGTCGTTAGTAGTGGGCGGTGGACGGTTCGCAGTTGTGCATAGTCCACTGCGGTTTTCTCGTCATAAGTCATCAGTGTTGCATCGGATATGGCCGACAATTTAACGGCTGAAAACCAGCGCGACTCAATTATAGACGATCCCCAAGCCCTCGGCCCGCCGAGTTTTTCGCACCAACGGCGTGCCCGATTACATCAACGTTACCGCGAAGATGTTGTCGCCGTGGCCGTCCCAACCGGCACTGGGGGACCCCACGGGCGAACTTCCACTTCCGAACCGAAGCGAAGGGCTGGGTGGGCTTCGGCGACTTGGGTAGCGTCGCTTAAATCACGGGCCTCAAGAAACAAGAGTGCTGTGACTGGCCAGGCCTCGGAGGCAGAATCCGGTGATCCGCGATGCTCGCTTTCCGGAGCGAGGATGCGTGGATCGAGCTTGTGACCGGCGGCATTCTGAGCCTTGGCCCAAGCGGTTGTTTCTTGGGCCCGGCGCTGTTTGTCTGCCTCGGTGAGTTGCTGAGGACCTTGGCGGAAAATGATGACGAATGTTTTCATAGTAGTAGGAGAAGCAAGATGGGTGGTGGATTGAGCCAATACGCTGACCGCACAAAGGCACGCGACTAGCGTGGCCGTTAGGAGAATCCAGCGTTTTGCCGGTGCGTGAGAGCACTCACATGCGTTCATGCTCAAACTTTACGATCGAGATGCCGGCAATAATTGTAAAAATTCGGCGTTTACTCCACTGAGTTGTGACCGAAGAAAAACGACGGGGCGCTGCCGGTCGCACGCCTAAAGTCCTTGATGAAATGGGATTGATCGAAGTAACCGGCGCTATGCGCCACGGTGGTGAGATCAACGCCGGTTGCCTGGAGTCGCACCGCGCGCCGGAGCCGCATCAGGGAAGCGTACTTCTTTGGTGATACCCCAACGACCCTGCGAAAACGTCGCTCCAATGCGCTTTGGCTTAACCCGATATACTTTGTTAAGTCGTCCATTTTTTGGTCGGGAGTCGCTAGTTCCAACCAGGCCACGGCAGCGCTTATCAGCGGATCGGTCCCCGAAATGCTCAGACGCGCGAGCAGGAAATTTTCCACCAGCGAAATGCGTTGGCGATTATCTATGGCGGCATTCAGTTGCTCAGTCAGCTGGCGAAGTTCTTCCGGGGAACCCAGGAGTTCTTCCAGGCTCACGGTGAGACCGGCGAGCTCATGCAGTGGTGATCGCACAAAAGTGTAGGCTCCGACGGATGTAAACATGGCCAATAAAACTGCGTGACCTTCGCGATGCTTGTGGGCTCGTAAAGTATCGCGTGGCCCGGTAAAAGCAGCTGGCGGCGCCCAATCGGTCTGATTGATCCGGCATGCACCGCGAAAAGAAAACGCCGCCACCGCATCGGTTTCCGGCAGGTGGACGTCCGAATAGAACCATGGAAACTCTATCACCAAAAAACGTTTGATGATTGGACGTAGAGCTGGGCACGGAGCTTGCTGAAAGATGCGTAATAAGCTCCCTGCGTGTGCCTGCACGGGTTTACTGATAGTTTAAAAGTTGCGGCGTACAAATTTACAACGCCGGGCGCCGGTCGGCCCGAGGATGAGCAGCCTCGAACTGGGCCGCCATAGCGCGAAGCACATCGTCACGCCCGGGCGATCGGCGCTAATCAAGAAAAGGGCCTATAGGGCGCGGCTCAGAGAACAGGTAGGAGTTAGCGGAGGGGGACCGGCGAATACCGTCGAAGTGTACGATTTCGCCACTGACAGCTGGAGTGAAGCCGCGCCCATGCCAACTGCGCGTGGTTATCTCGCTGTGGTGGCTGGAGAAGATGGGAAGATTTACGCGATTGGCGGAACCAATGATATAGGACCGCTGCCGACCGTAGAAGCTTACGGCCCATCAAATAATACTTGGTCGGCGGTTTTGCCACTGAACACCCCTCGATCACATTTAGCTGCGACGCTAGGACCGAACGAAATCATTTATGCAGCCGGTGGTATCGGTGTGGGAGGCGTCTTCCTGAATTCTGTTGAAATCTATGCCGTGGGTGGAACCACCGGCTGGGCGACCTTTGTTCCGATGAACACGGCACGCTCGGATTTTGGGCTTGCTTTGGCCGCGGACAGTTTCACACACGCCTTTGGTGGCAAGAACTCATCGGGAGCTCTGAAGTCGATCGAGGGATTCAATACGACCACTTTTGTTTGGACGGTCGAGCCGGAATCCTTGCTACATCCGCAGGCGGGCCTTACCGCGGTCGAGGGGCTTACCGGAACCGACTACCTCCTTGGTGGTAGCCACGGCAGTACTCTTATTACACACGTGCGTAGGGGAATACCACGTCCAGAGCCATCGCACACCGTGGTTTGGTTTATGCATCAAGGGGACGAACCTTTGATCAACGGGAACTCTCCGATGGACCTCGAACCCCCGCTAGGAGTGGGTAGCTTACAGCTTAGCATCTTGAGCGGTACGAGTTTTTCTTCTTTCCCGGCTGTCAGTGGCACGATCCAAGCAGGTGGCACAGTCGCACTCAACTTCCCAGTCACCCTGGGACTCAGCCTGCTAACCACTTTCACGCTAACAGCGACGGAGTTAGACGACGGCTCTCCTCAAGTACTGGGTTCGACCTCTCAGTTAATCGGGATAGGCATATTTGGTGGTACCGTTCAAATCCCGATTTCAACGCCCCTGGTTCTTAAGAACAAAGTCCTGGTGTTGACGATCTCCGACCTCCTTGGCCTCGATCTCAATGTAGACTTCTCCAGGTTCTTCGTCACCATTACCGGCGTGACCGGCAAACGTTGAGCCTCCGCGTTGATCCGGCCTGATGTCTGCATCGGGCCGGCATCAGGTGGTCGCATTCCGGATTGCAAAAAAAACCCTGGCTTATGACGAGCCAGGGTTCTTTCATCTGGGCTCAAGATTGCCTTGCGTTTTTCTGAATCCACCCGACTTTAGCTGCTCCGATAGGTCTAGTTTATTGCCCGGTGGATCGTCAGGTGGGGTTTACTCAGTGGTGATTTGAAACCCGGTGTTTCGGGAACGGCTGTGTGACTTGGATACATCGTAATTGTAGATATGAAATTATTTGTTGGAAATCT
>DATFVD010000375.1:0-5387 GCA_035260505.1 Terriglobales bacterium | reverse complement strand
CCGTTCGGATGTTCGACCCGGCTCAACCCCAGGCAGACCATGGCACTGTCGTCCACGTCGGGATAGAACTCATTGTTGAATTCGAAATACCAGCCGCCCGGTTCGCCTTTCGGATTTTTGATCTTCCAGTCTCCGGGCTTGCGCACCTGCTTCTGCAGGATCCAGTCGGCACACTTCACCAGCCGAGGATCGGCCGCCGGAACTCCCGCCTCGCCCAGGGCAAACAGCGCATATGCCGTATCCCACACCGGAGACATGCATGGCTGCATGCGGAACGTGTCACCCTCCTCGATCCCCAGTTTCTCGAACTCGTCCATCGCTCGGATAAATTGTGGATCGTCCACGGAATAGCCGAGGCAACGCAACGCGATGATGGCGTTCATCATCGAGGGATAGATCGCTCCCAGGCCGTCGCTCATCTCGAAGTGCTCCAGCATCCACTTCTCAGCCCGCCTCAGGGCAAGCGAACGCAGCGGACGGATGTGCACACGTTCGAACCAGTGCGTCAGGCGGTCCAGCACCAAAAAGAAATTGCGCCACGAAATCAGCTTCTCAGCCCAGTGCAGGTGCATGCGCGACTTATCGCGTCCCCCCACAAAGAGCTCCTCGACGCCCATTTCGTCGGGAATTTTCTTGAACGGCTTCTTCGCATAGCAGATCGAAAGCGGCACCAGGATGGCGCGCGACCATGAAGAAATTTCGTAGATATTGAACCAGAACCAGTTGGGAAACAGGACGATCTCCGGCGGAATCGCGGGGACCGCGTCGTAATCGTATTGCCCAAAGAAACAGAGATATATCTTGGTAAATGTATTAACTTCAGTCACTCCGCCCATTTCGCGAATCTTCTTGCGGGCGCGTACCAGCGCGGGATGATCCGCGGTGAATCCAGCCAGCTTCAGCCCGAAGTAGGCTTTGACCGAAGCGCTGATATTGGAAGGCCCGCCGGCGTAGATGCTCCAGCCACCATCTTCATTCTGGTGGTTCAGGATATAGCGAGCAGCCTTATCGAAGCGTCCCTGGCGGCCCGTGCCGAGCAGCGTATGCAGCAGGATGTAATCGGATTCGAGGCTGGTATCGGCTTCCAGTTCGCCGCACCAGTAACCCTCTTCGTGCTGCTGCGAGAAAAGATACTTACGAGCCGCATCGACGGCTACCGCAACTCTGCTCCCCAGATCGTCGATCTTTCCAAATCGCATCTGCGGAGCAGAGGCAGAACTTTGAGCCGACCTATTTTGAGCCGACCCATAAGGGGAGGATTCATCCATCTAGGACTCCACGGCGGCGATGGACGGCGCGGCGGCAATCGTCGCTACGATTTCCGGCGGCAATCCAAAGCGAACATTTTCCGGCATGATTTCCAACTCCTGCACGTCGCCAAAACCCTTGCCCGCCAGATACTCGACCACTTCCTGCACCAGATGTTCGGGAGCCGACGCCCCCGCGGTCAGGGCCACCGTCTTCACCCCATTCAACCATTGCGGTTGAATATCCCGGCAGTCATCAATTAGATGCGCCGGGGTGCCCAGACTTCGAGCAACTTCCACTAACCGCTTGGAATTCGAACTATTGTCAGAGCCAACCACCAGCAATAGATCAGCATCGGATGCCACGTGCTTCACCGCAACCTGCCGGTTTTCCGTGGCATAGCAGATATCCTGCGCGGCCGGACCCTTAATGTTCGGGAACCGCTTTCGCAGCGCCGCGATAATGTCGCGCGTCTCATCGAGGGACAGTGTGGTCTGCGTTAAGTACGCGACGCGGTTGGGATCGGGCAACGTCACCGATGCTACTTCAGCGGGCGACCCGACCACCTGCGTCACCGCGGGCGCTTCGCCGAGCGTGCCAATCACTTCGTCATGATCGCGATGACCGATCAGAATCAGCGAATAGCCTTCCTTCGCAAACTTCACCGCCTCCACGTGCACCTTGGTGACCAGCGGACACGTAGCATCGATCACGCGCAGCTTCCGCACTTTGCTCGCGTCGCGCACTTCCGGAGAAACGCCGTGGGCGCTATAGATGACGCGCTCGCCCTCAGGCACTTCGTCCACGCTATCGACAAAAATTGCGCCCTTCTGCTGCAGTTCCTCAACCACGAAACGGTTGTGGACAATTTCCTTGCGCACATAAATCGGCCGCCCAAACGCTTCGAGCGCAATACGGACAATGTCAATCGCCCGCACCACTCCAGCGCAGAATCCGCGCGGCTTCAATAGCAGCAAGGTCTTAGAGTGTGAATTCCCAGTCTCAGACAAGTCGCATCCCTCACCCACTAGGGTACACTTTCTCATTGAAAATGATGCTCTAAGGGTATCGAAAGATGCACCCTCAGGTCAATGTAAGCCTTTGAGGATGTGAGGATTAGCAGCGGGTGGGGAAAACGGGCGGGTGAACGGGACAGCATCCACCGCGGGTGACTTCACCAGATCCGGCGCACGCCATACTGATCAAAGATTTTCTCGTTGCTGACGATAAAGAGCTTTTCAATCTCAGCCTGGGCGATCAGCATTCGGTCAAACGGATCTTGGTGGGGTCCCGGCAGCATTCCGGCGCGGATTCCGTGGTCGTATGACACGGCCATGCTCACGAAGTTTTCCCGGTCAAGATATCCACCAAAGTCTTGCACGAGGTCGCAGGCGGTCGGCAGCCTTCCCAATCGGAACTTCGTGGAAATCTCCCAAGCAGAAACAGCGCTAACAAAAACGCTGCTATCCGATTGAGTGATGAGCTTTCTGCACGACTTGGGCAGTGCTGGATCGTCGCTGTACCACCAAAGCAAGGCATGCGTGTCCAATAGGAGACGCACGCTATCGCCCCCAGGCGTCAAGCTCTTCCGCCGGCAACGGCTCAAAGAACTCCGGTCCGACCTTCAGCTTCCCGCGTAAGGCTCCGGGCTTGCGTTGACCTCGCTTGTCTTTGATCGCGACCAGCCGTACCACCGGCTTCTTCCCGCGAGCGATCACGATCTCTTCGCCCCGGCAAGCCTTCTCAATGAGCCGCGAGAGCTCGGTTTTGGCTTTGTGGATGGTGATGGTTTCCATAAAACACATGTTAGCTAACTTTACTTAGCTAAGTCAACATGTATTACTTCCATATTTATGGCACGCGTGGGATAATGGCTCTTATGAAACCGGATTCGGTTCGCACCACCGTTGACATTCCGGCACCTCTATATCGGAAGCTAAAAGCGCAAGCCGCCGCGAACGGGCGCTCGGTACGCGAACTGGTCTTGGCGGGTGTCAGAACCGTGTTAATGCAAGGCCAGCGTCCACGTCCTAAGAGAGTACAGTTCCCACTGATCGTCTCCGACGGTCCGAAGGTCGACCTGACCAACGAACAAATCTATGAACACGTTGAATTTCCTTGATGCGAACGTGTGGCTGGCGTTGGCTTGGAGCCGCCATGTGCATTCGGAAAGAGCCCGGTCATGGTTCGAGCAGGCCGATGAGGAACAATTCTTTTTTTGCCGCTTCACGCAAATAACCGTTCTGCGACTCCTCACCACCGATCAGATCATGGGAAAAGACGCAAAGACCATGTCCGAAGCCTGGAGTTTGTGGGACCGGATCTGGGCCGATACTCGCATTGCCTTCCTGCCAGAGCCGGATGATCTCGAAAAGGAATTCCGTTTGCGGTCGCGGTTGCCCAGTCGGTCCCCAAAGGTTTGGGCGGACGCCTACTTGCTGGCCTTCGCAGCGGTCGGAGGCGTAAAGCTCGTCACCTTTGACCGCGCGCTCCAGACGCGTGGTGTCGATGTGCTCGTATTGTAGAAGCACTCTTAACAACGCCATTCCTACGGGCGTATGCTACTGACGCTCATGAGATTACCGCGACCAATTCCCGCAGAATGAGCTGGCGGCTCCATAAACTAGTCAGAACTACCATCCATCACTCGCGCATCTTTCGACCCCTCATCCATTCGCCCGAATCATCTGCTCCGCATGCTTCCGCGAAGTCTCCGTCAGTTTCGCTCCGGAGAGCATGCGCGCCACCTCTTCCGTCCTCTCTTCCCCAGTTATCTGACGGACAGTCGTCTTCGCCCGTCCTCCGGTCTCGCGCTTCTCGATCACGTAGTGGTGATCGGCAAAGGTCGCGATCTGCGGCAAATGGGTAACGCAGACCACCTGATTGCTTCTGGAGAGCGCCTTCAATTTCTTCCCCACGGCCTCGGCGGCGCTGCCCCCGATACCGGTATCAATCTCGTCAAATACTAAAGTGCGCTGAGCGGCCGCCGACTTCTTCTTTGCTGGTGAATTGCCCGTCGGATTGGTCCCCGCTTCTACGCTAGCCTTCAAGGCCAGCATGACGCGCGAAAGTTCGCCGCCCGACGCGATCTGTTCCAGCGGACGCATGCTCTCGCCGGCATTGGTCGAGATGCGATACGTCACCTGGTTGATGCCCGAAGACGTCCAGTGCTGCTCATCCTCAGCCTCTTCGACGGCGATGCGGAAACTGGCCCGCATGGCAAGGTCATTGATCTCCGCCTCAACCAACTTCTCTAATTTCTTCCCCGCTTCCAGTCGCTTACGAGAAACGGATCGGGCAGCTTTGCGATAGTCGTCACCAGCGACGGCCACCTGAGCCCTTAATTCAAGCAATACTTGATCTTTGTTCTCCATCTCTGAGAGTTTGCGCCGGATATCCTCACCGAAAGCGATGGCTTGCTCGAGCGTCGGACCGTACTTGCGCTTCACTTTATCCAACAACACCAAGCGCTCTTCGATTTCCGCGAGACGCTCGGGCGAAGCCTGAATTCCGCCGGCATAATCGCGCAGCGTCGCTCCCACATCTTCGACGCTGATGCGCGCCGATTCCAGCGCCCCGAGCGCTTCTTGAAACTTCGGCTCATAGCGGACTAATTCTTCGAGATGTTTTTGCGCAGCGCGCAGGCTCGACGAAGTGGAAGCATTGCCCTCATACAGCAGGTCGAAAGCATTGATAGCCGCGCCATAAATTTTCTCGGCATTGGCTAGGACGCGCTTCTCGGCTTCCAGTCGCTCATCTTCGCCCGCCCTCAGACGCGCCTCTTCGATTTCACGGCATTGGAAGTTCCACAGGTCCAGAAGCCGCATGCGGTCCTGTTCGTCCTGTTCGAGTTCAGCGATACGTCCGCGAATCTGCTTCCAGTGGGCGAATGCGGCGGCCACGTCCTTCAACTCGACTCCCGCATAAGCATCGAGCAGGTCCTGCCGCGCCGCGGCATCAAAATTTACGATGGATTCATTCTGCGCGTGGATCACCGCCAGGTGAGGAGCAATCTGTTTCAGCACAGTGACAGTAGCTGGCTGGTTGTTGATGAAGACACGCCCCTTGCCGCCAGAAGCAATCTCGCGCCGCAGAATCAGCGAGCCATTCTCACCGTCCAGGCCATTCGTCTCAAGGAT
>DATFVD010000374.1:0-3344 GCA_035260505.1 Terriglobales bacterium | reverse complement strand
CCCGCAGGTGATGGTGAATGAAGAAACAGTGGACTGGGATCGCTTACGCGAACGCCTGCGAGACATTTTCGCCATTCGCGTGGAGCGGATCGCCTACCTCGAAGCCGATGACGATATTGATTTCCAGGATGTGGCGGACGTGATTGCAATAGCTCGGATCGCCGGTGTCGACCGCGTGGGGCTGCTGACTGAAGATGGGAAGCATATGCCGATGACGGGGTAAGCGCGATCATCAGTCACCAGTGACGCAATGCTACGGCGGGTTTCAGGGAGAGTCCCACTGATCAGCTTCTATAACGCGATCATCTGAGGAAAACGAGACAATATAGTACTCAGGAATAAGCGGCGCGAACGGATGAGAGTAAACGTACTCCACGGCACAGGTCTTGATGGGTACGTGTATGACGCCGCATTTGCCCGCGTAGTAGTTTGGCTTTCCTATCTTCGTAATCACGGCAGCACGAGATTGCCCATCTTGGACGAACGAGAACTCCCGCTCCACTTTCGAAAACCGGGCAAAAGCCACGACCGTCCGGACGGTGAGAACAAGCAGAACGCAAGCAGCTATAGTCAGAGCAATTCGAACGTTTCGCGACACGTGCTCATTTCACCTCGAAGCCCCTTGTCAAATATTCTCATGACGGTCAATGTTGGCTTAACCGCCCCCTGTGAGACAGGTTCTAATCCCGCGCCCGGTTCTTAATCCAGATAGGCGACCCCACAAACCCAAACGCCGCCCGAATCTGGTTCTCCAGAAACCGCTGATAAGAAAAGTGCAGCTTCACAACACGGTCGGTGAAGAGCACGAAGGTCGGCGGGGCCACTCCGGCCTGCGTCATATATTTGATTCGCACGCGCTTGCTCACAGGAACCGAGGCGCGTTCAAAGTCAACCGTCCTCAGGAAACGGTTCATCTCGCCGGTGGTAATGCGTTTGCGGCGCTCGGCAGCCACCTTCTCGATCAGCGGCAGAATTTTTTCCGTTCCCTTGCCAGTGTGCGCAGAAAGAAAAAGCACCGGAGCGTAAGCCAGAAACTTCAGCCCGTACCGCAGCCGCTCTTCGTAGAGAGCCCGATCCTGCGGCCGCTTGGCGTCCTGGATGCGAGCCGTCTTCGACTGGCTGATGGCGCGCTTCTCGCCGCTCGCCACCAGATCCCATTTGTTGACCAGGATAATCACCGAGCGCCCGCTCTCGTGGGCATAGCCCGCAATGTTAGCGTCGAGCCCGCTGGCGCCTTCGGTGGCATCGACCATGAAGAGAACGATGTCGGCGTCTTCAATATTTTTGCGAGCCATGACCACCGATAGTTTCTCCGCCATCAGCCGCGTCTTGCCCTTCCGCCGAATGCCCGCCGTATCAATAAAGCGAATCTTGCGCCCTTTGTACTGGATGACTTCATCGATGGAGTCGCGCGTAGTACCCGCAATGGGCGAGACGATGGCGCGGTCGACTCCCGTAAGTTGATTCAGCAGGGTAGACTTGCCGACATTCGGATGCCCGATGATAGCCACCTTGATTTCATGCGGCTCCTGAGCAGTTGGTGCGGTTTCCCCCGTGCCTTCCCCCGTGACCCCAGTGTCCTCTGTGGTTGCCTTTGCACGAGCAGGCAGCACCGCAAGGATGGCGTCCAGCAGATCGTCAACACCCCGCCCATGCTCAGCCGAAATCGGAAACATATTCCGCATCCCGAGCACATGAAACTCATCGAGCAATCCCTCCTGCTTGTCTGAGTCCATCTTATTGACCGCAAGAAAGAGCGGCTTGCCGGTGCGCGCCAGCAGCCGAGCCAATTCGCGATCGGGTCCAGCGATCTCAGTCCGAGCATCGACGACCATGACAATGGCCGCCGCTTCGTCAAACGCGACCTTGGCCTGACGGAATATTTCCGACGGAATGAAGTCTTTGTCGTCAGGAACGATGCCACCGGTATCGACGACGCGAAACTCGTGCCCGAGCCATTCGACCTCGCCATAGAGGCGGTCACGAGTAATACCGGGTTCATCGCCGACGATGGCGCGCCGAGATCCAGTTAGATGATTGAACAGCGTCGATTTGCCGACGTTAGGCCGCCCGACGATAGCAACAAGTGGTGTGAGTTTCTTCTTGCTCAAAGTATGTCTTTTCTATCCCGACGAAGGTTTTACTGAGAACCGAGAACCGAGAACTGAGAACTGTTTATTATAGAGACTCCGTGCCTCCCTCATCCCATCCCGTGTCTCCCGCTGCGGGATTCTCCCTATACCAGTTCTTCGCGCCAGGCGGCCTGCTCTCGAAAACGCACCCCGCCTACGAGTTCCGCCGCGGGCAGTTGCAGATGGCGCAAGCAGTAGAAGAGGCCCTCGAAGAAAAGCGCCACTTGATCGTCGAAGCCGGCACCGGCACCGGCAAAACGCTGGCTTATCTGCTGCCGGTGATCCGCTCGGGCAAACGAGTCATCATCTCGACCGGCACGAAGAACCTGCAGGAGCAGCTCTACTTTAAAGATGTTCCTGCACTCGAGCGGGCCCTCTTTCCAGACGGAGATCGCAAGCTGAGCGTCTGCTACATGAAGGGGCGCAACAACTATCTCTGCCGCAAAAAACTTTTCGATCTCACCGACCAGCCGGTGCTCAGCGGACTGGAAGAGATCGAGCACTACCGCGCCATCGCCGCGTGGGAGAAAACGACCCAGACCGGCGACCGCGCGGAACTCGCGGAACTGCCCGAGGCCAGCGCGCTTTGGCACAAGCTCGACGCGCGAGCGGATACCTGTCTCGGCCAGAAATGCAAGGAATACGACCGTTGCTTCATCACCGAGATGCGGCGGCGCGCGGCCGAGAGCGACATCATCATCGTCAACCATCATCTGTTCTTCGCTGACCTCTCCATCAAACTCGAGGCCGAGGGCGCGCCCGACGCCGGCGTCCTTCCCGAGTGTGGAGCCGTGATCTTCGACGAAGCGCACGAACTGGAAGAAGTTGCCGGCAGCTATTTCGGGATTTCGGTCAGCAATCTCCGCATGGACGAACTGACGCGCGACGTCGAACACCTCTTGCAGCGCGAAAAGCTCTACACGCCGCAAATGTCAGGAGCGATTCAGTCGGTGCGGGAGCGCTCCCAACTATTCTTTTCGCTCCTGCCCGCGAGTGAAGGCCGGTTTGCCTTCGACTCTCGCCGCGAATTTCTGGAAGAGAACGGCGAAGAATTTCTCGCCCTCAATCAAGCGCTGTACCGCCTGGGCGCCGAACTGGAGCAACTTCCGCAGAAGCCGGAAGAGGTCTTCACACTCACGCGTCGAGCCCAGCAGTTGCAGGTACAGCTTCGCTTTGTCATGGAGAACGAGGACCCCAACACGGTTTTCTGGA